>JANMHX010000316.1:0-72262 GCA_031375485.1 Gemmatimonadota bacterium
ACACCAGATTCGTCCCGGGCGCAAAATCGAAACCCTTGCCCCCGAAGAGCGCCATCAGCGAATCCTTGCTGATCGAGTTCTTCATCATCGAGCGGGCCTCGGCGATTTCCGTGTAGCTCCGGATTCCCGAGGTGTGGTCGAGGATCCGGCGGATGGAAATCGGGTTGCCGCGCGACGGATAGTTCGGCAAGTACTTGGTGATATCGTCGTCGAGCGACAGCTTGCCCTGCTCGACCAACTGGAGCAGGGCCGCGGTGGTGAACTGCTTGGTGACCGAGCCGATCTCATAGACCGCGTTGGCCGGGGTCGGCACGTCGAGTTCGAGATCAGCGCTGCCGTAGCCCTTGATCAGGATCGTATCCCGGCCCTTGACCACCGCCACCGACATGCCGGCGATCTGGCCCCGCTGGATCGGGGCGGAGGCCAACGAATCGATGGCCCGGACCATCTCGGCGCGGGACCGGGTTTGGGCCGGCAACACCACCGGCGTCAGAACAACGACGCCTGCGAGCAACAGGTGCGGAGTACGCATCACGCGGCTATTTCCGGTTCAAGACGTTGTTGCCATACCCCGCATCGATCCGGAGCTTCGCCATCTTCCCGCCCTGTTCGCTGAAGATCAAGTGGGCCTCGCCCATCAGGAACGTATTGTTGCCGATATAGGTCAGGGTGTCGGGTTTTTCGCCGAACGGCGTCTTGGCCGTCACCTTCCCACCGGCGACCGCGATCGTCATCTCCATCGGCCGGCCCCGGCCCCGCCCCGCATACACGGCCGCGAACCGGGCGGCATCACCGTCCATCGGCTTGGCCAAGTCGGCCGGCGTGCCCAGCACCAGCTTGGCGATCTTCATGGCGTATTCGTCCGGACCCGCCCCGCTGCCGTTGAAGAGCACGACCACACTCAGGGAATCGTCGGGGAAGTAGTTGTTCGACGACAGGAATCCGGGAATCCCGCCACCGTGGTGCAGGGCGCGGTGGCCAACGCGGGGATAGACGGCAATGCCTTTGCTGTATCCAAGCACCGTGCCGTCGGTGAGCGTCTCGGGCGTGATGAACTCCTGATACGCCGCGGCACCGAGAATCGTGCCGTTCCGATGGAGCGCCTCGTTCCAGGCCACCAGGTCGATGGCCGAAGCGCAGAGCGATCCGGCGGCGTACGGCCACTGATGGCTGATCGGCGCTTTCTGGACCAGACCGGCTGAGTCTGCGTCGTAGCCGGTGGCCTTGCCCTTGATGATCTTGGTTTCGCTGCAATAGTGGGCGTCCTTCATGCCCGCTTTGTCGAAGAGATTCTTCTGGACATACGCCTCGTACGGCATCCCGCTGACCTTCTCGATGATCAGGCCGGCGAGGAAGAACGCCGAGTTGTTGTAGATCTGCTCTTGGCCCGGTTCGAAGTCGAACGGTTTCTTGCTGAAGATTTGGACCAAGGTGTCCCGGGGATACTTGAACGGGCCCAGGGTGCGAAACTCGGGGATCTCGGTGTAGCCCTTGATACCGGACGTGTGATCGAGAAGCCGTTTGACCGTGATCTTCCGGCCTTGGGCGTTGTAAGTCGGCAAATACTTCGACAGGTCATCGTCGAGACTCAACTTGCCTTGCTCCACCAGCTGCATGATCGCCGCGCCGGTAAACTGCTTGGTGACCGAGCCGATCTCATAGGTGGCGTGCGCCATGGTCGGCACATCGTACTCGAGATTGGCCTTGCCGAATCCCTGCACCGCAATCGTATCGCGGCCCTTGACGATCGCAATTGATGCCCCGGCCACCTTGCCGGCCGCGATCGGCTCGCTGATGATCGAATCGATCTTGGCCACCAACGCTTGCCGGTCGGCATTGCCCGACGGCGCGGTGGCCGTTTTGGCGCCGCCACACGCGGCCAGCACGAGGATTCCCGTCCCTACGATCCCATTCCGCAACATGGTCCTTGCCTTTCCCAGTAGGATGATCGGGCCGCTACCGATACGACATCGGCGGGAGCCCGAGATACTTCCGCACATACGCCAACTGTCCGATGTGATACGACTCGTGCTGCAACAAGAACGCGGTGCCGCCCAACAGCGTCGGCGCGACACCGGGAAACTTCTGGGTCCCCGGACCGGCCAGCTCGCGCTCGGTCAGGGTTTCGAGACGGCCCGAGACCGCGTCGCTCAACTGGTCCCACTCCCGCCGGATCTCGGTCAGTTTGGGGAGGTCCGCGAGCTGTTCGAGGCTCGCGGCGTGCTCGAGGACGCCACCAAACGGCGCCGGGGTGTCGAGGCCAAGGTACCGGCCCATCCAGGCCCGGGTTTCCACCAAGTGACCGCCGATGAAGGCAGCGCTGTTGGTGTGCTCGTTCGGCCGCGCGGTCAGGTCGACCTCGTCGAGACCGGCCAAGGTGTTCCGAAACAGCTTGGTGTTGAGCCGGAACAGGTCGGCCAGGGGCGCCACGGTGGTCTGCATGGATCGTCCGCTACGGCATTTGCCGGCCGAGGGGCGAGGAGCGCCCGAGCCGGTCGAAGAACTCATGGACCAACTTCCCGATCGCGGCGATGGCCGTTTCGGCCGACCGGTCGGTCCGGCCATAGGTCGTCATGACGGCCACCGCATACGGCCGCTTCGGAAGCAAGCCAAGGGCGGCATCGGTCCGGACCCCGTCGAGCCACCCAGGCTTGTTGGCGATCGGGGTGCCTTCCGGCAACCAGGCATTGAGATACCCCTCTTTGTGCATCCCCAAGATCTCGAGGAACCCCGGTAGCCGTTCCGCCGGGAACGCTCGTCCCGCCTGGATCGCTTCGAGCAGGCGGACCATCTCGAGGGGGGTCGCCACGTTCTCGCGGCCGGCGCGCGCCGCCTCGAGATCGAGCATCCGGCGGTTGAGCCGCGTCGCGGTGAGGCCCAGGGTGTCCAGGAGCCGGTTGACGGCGGGCAAGCCGAGCCGGTCGATCAGCACGTTGGTGGCCGAGTTGTCACTCACCGCCACCATCAGGACGGCCACATCCCGGAGTGTCAGCGAGGTGACTCCGGGCGTCAGCCGCGACAGGATGTCGTCTCCGGGCAGGCCGTCTTTTCGGTCGACCACATACCGCTCATCGAGCCGGTTCTGCCGAAACAGCTCCGCGAGCACGGCAATCTTGATCATGCTCGCCGTCGGCATCGGCTCGGTGGCGTTGAGGAGGTACGTCCGGCCGTCGGTCAGGTCCTTCACCGCCACTCCCATGACGCCGTCAAACCCGCTCTCGACCTTCGCAATCTCAGCCCCGAGCTTCCGCCAATAGAGGTCGAGCTTGGGAACCGCCTGCGCTGATGCCGACCGTCCCGACAACAGGGCGGCACCAAGAACCAGACCAAACACACGGGTCATTCCAGGATCGTATCCAAGTTGGTATACACTAGAGAGTAGCGCGAACCGGGGCTCTCTGCAAACACCGGTCAGGTCCGAGTGCGTTCCTCGAGGGCATTGCGGATTCGTTGTTCGAGGACTCCGCGCGAGAAACACCAGAGCCGGTCGCTGGCGGCGCCCGACGCGTCCAGGCCGACCCCGAGCAGGAAGGTGAAGATCTTGGTGGTGGTCGGAGAGGTCGGCACCACGGTGACGAGCAGGGTGAGCGCCACCTCGTATCGATCGGCGTTCGGGAGCCCGCGGCTGTCGCCGCAGTCGACGAAGGTAGACAAGGTCTCTTTGCCGAGCCGGACCCTGGTCTTCTGATAGCAGGAGCCGATTCGCTTCGTGGCGGGCTCCCGAAAGTTGATCTCGAGCCCGAAATCGGTGAGGACCGCGGGCACAACTTCCCATACCCGGGTCGACGGGGCCGACACGAAGGCTTCGACGCCCAGAGTATCGACCCGCTGCCGGTAGTTGTGGTTCCGAAACGTCGGGATCTGCTGGTCCATCGGCGCCCCACCACAACCCATCGCCAAGCCCACCGCAAACGCCAGATCGATCACCATCTCACCACACTCGGTTCCACGGGAGAATGGATACTAGAGATGCCGGGCGGGCGACGCTAGACTTGGGAACCTCAACCAACCGACCACCCGCCTATGTCGCTGTTGCTCCGTGGTGCCGTTCTGGCTCTGCTCTCGATTCCCTCGGTCGCCGCGGAAGCCCAAACCGACCCGATCGTCGCTCGCTACCAAGCGGTCGCCGACCGGCTGACCAAAGCCGCCCTCGCCGATAGCGCCGCCTGGAACAAGATCGCCGAAGTGGCCGACCGGTTCGGGCACCGGATCTCCGGTTCGGCGGCCCTGGAACAAGCCCACGATTGGATTCTCGAACGGATGAAGACCGACGGCCTCGAAAACGTCCGGGGCGAACCGGTCATGGTGCCCCGATGGGTCCGGGGCCGGGAAAGCGCCGCCATGCTGCAGCCCCGCTTCGGCCCGCTCCCGATGCTCGGGCTCGGCGGCAGCATCGGGACGCCGCCCGGCGGGATCACGGCGGAGGTCATGGTCGTCACCAGCTTCGACGACCTCAAGGCCCGGGCCGCGGAAGCCCGGGGAAAGATCGTGTTGTTCGACGTCCCGTTCACCAATTACGGTGCGACCGTGCAGTACCGTGGGGCCGGCGCGGTCGAGGCGGCCAAGGTCGGTGCGGTGGCCAGCATGATTCGTTCGGTGGGCCCCTTTGGGATGCGGACGCCGCACACCGGCGGGATGCGGTACGACCCCGCGGTCCCCAAGATCCCTCACTTCGCCATCACCGCCGAAGACGCCTCGATGATTCACCGGATCCGGAACCGGGGCGAGAAGGTCGTGGTCACCGTGGAGATGGCGGCGGCCATGCTCCCGGACTCGCCGTCCAAGAACGTGATCGGTGAAATTCGCGGGTCCGAAAAACCGGACGAGATCATCGTGATGGGCGGCCACACCGACTCGTGGGACGTCGGAACCGGCGCCATGGATGACATCGGCGGGGTGGTCATTGCCTGGGAGGCTGTCCGGCTCATGAAGCAACTCGGCCTTCGGCCCCGGCGAACGATCCGGGTCGTGGGCTGGACCAACGAAGAAAATGGCGGGCGCGGCGGGAGCGGCTACCGGGACGCCCACCAAAGCGAACTCGGCAACCACGTGCTGGCCATCGAGTCGGACGGCGGCGTGTTCCGGCCCACCGGGTTCGGCTTTACCGGGTCCGAGGTGGCCCGGGCCATTCTCAAGCGGATAGCGCCGCTGCTGAAGCCGGTCGGCGCCGATTCGATCGGACCCGCCGGGGGTGGCGCCGACATCGGCCCGATCATGGCGTTAGGTGTTCCCGGCATGGGGCACGATGTGGACGGTACCAAGTACTTCTGGTATCACCACACCGAAGCCGACAACGTCGACAAGCTCAACCCCCGCGACGTGGCCATGAACGTGGCTGCCATGGCCGTCATGGCCTTCGTCGTGGCCGACCTCGAGGAGCGCCTGCCGCGCTAGCCTAGCGGGCCGCGATCGCCTGCAAGCGCCGGGCGATCTCGGCCTGGTCGAGCCACCGGCCCCGAACCATGACCCCGGCCTGGCGGCCCACATTGGCAATGTCCTGCAGGGGATTCCCGTCGAGCAGGATCAAGTCGGCTCGCTTCCCCGCGGCGATCGTACCGGTCGCCGCCTCGGTTCCGAAGTAGACCGCGACGTTCCGGGTCCCGGATTCGAGCGCCTGGAACGGCGTCAGACCGGCATCGACCAGATAGCGGAGCTCTCGGCGCAACGAGAAGCCGGGCACATTCCAGACTTGCGGAGCGTCGGACCCGAGCAGGAAGCCGACGCCGGCTTGGTGGAACTGCTTGATCAGTTTCCTCCGGAACTCGAGGTAGCGGGCCTTGGCAGCGGCCGACACCGTCGTATCCCCTCGCATCGCGGCGGTCGTGCGAACCCAGCCTTCCACTTCAGCAGCCGTCATGTACTTGAGTTCGGGCCAGGCCCGCATCTCATCAACCGTGTAGTTGCCGACGATGTGCCGCATCAGGGTCTCGGTCGGCACGACCCACACGCCGGCCGCCTTGGCCATGGCGGCCAAGACGGGGATCCGCCGTTCGTCGGCCCGCTCGATCAGGCCAAGCCCGAAGAACCCATCCTCCGCGGGGGTGAAGGGCCGGGTGGCGGGCACCAGGCCTTCCATTACGCCGTCGAAGTGATCCACCGACCAGTAGCCGGCTTCGATCGCCCGCTCGATCCCGACGTCGAGGGGCACGTGGCCGGCAAACCGGATCCCGACCCGTTTGGCCGTGGCCGCGATCGTGTCGAAGATCTCCCGCGAGAGCCCCGGGTGGATCTTGAGGAAATCGTAGCCCGCCCGCCGGTAAGTCGTCACCGACTCGGCAGCCGCTGCCGGCGTCCGCATCGTATTGCCGTTGACCGACGGACTCGACGAGTAGATCGTCGGACTCAGCAACTCGCCGCGGGCGGCCCGATCGCGAAGCGGCAGATGGCGCGGGTCACCCAGCATGCCCCGGACGGTGGTGACACCGTTCAGCGCAAACAACGCCAGGACCCGTTCGATGGTCGAATCGGCCACCTGCCGCCCCGGGGGAATGTGGGCATGCATTTCCGCGAGGCCCGGCATCAGGAACTTGCCCCGGCCTTCGATCCGGACCGCATCAGCGGGAACGGCCACCGAACCACTCGCGCCGATGGCCGTAATCCGATCGCCCTCGACCACGACGGTCTGTCCCGACAGGACCCGGTCCCGGTCCATCGGCACCACGGACACATTGATGAAGGCGTACCGGCGCGGCGGCTGTTGGGGTCCGGCGACCGGACTCGGCCCGGCGATCAGCAAGAAGGCGGTGGTCAGCAGCATGGTAGCCTCGAAGAATGGGCGACAACAACGACAGAGTTAGGCAGACCGGGCAACCCGGAGCGTCAACGGAAATCGAATCGGCCGAGTCTGACCGGGAGCGCCCCAGGCAGCGAGCAACTCGGCCTCGATGAGCCCGACCGGGTCATGGCCCCGGGCCTGGCGGTATCGGGTGACGGCAGACCAGGTCCGAAGGTAGCCCACCACATGATCGAATGACCACTGCTCCACCATGTCGAACCGGGGCGGTTCGAATTCCGCGAACGGCATCACGATGCTCCGGTAGTCTTGGTCGATCAAGACCCGGTCGCCGGGCCAGAATGGGCCGACGATGTCGGTATAGAGGCGGGCCACCACCCGATCGACCGACTCGCTCACCGCCATGACGTTGTACATCCAACACGCCAGCAGTCCGCCCGGTCGGAGCACCCGGCCGGCTTCGGCGAAGAATCGGGGGCGGTCGAACCAATGGAGAGCCTGGGCCACGGTTACGAGATCAATACTGTGATCGGCGAGTCCCGACAACTCAGCCGGAGCCACCCGGTATTCAACGTTGGGCGCCGCTTTGGCATGCTCGAGTTGCGAGGCACTGGCGTCCGTCGCGACGATCCGGTCGAAATAGGGAGCCAAGCCCAGGGCGGCCTGCCCGCTGCCGGTGGCACAGTCCCAGGCAACCGACCGCCCGGGGGACTCGTGGGCCAGCCACCGGAATAGCGACGCCGGATACGAGGGCCGAAACGCGGCGTACCCTGCGGCGCGGGCGGAGAAATGATCTTGAAAACTGCTCTCGGTCACCTGAGGTCCAACGAATAGTGGTAGAAGGCGGTTTCCCGAACCCAGCCGAGTTTCTCATACAACCGCTGGGCCGCCGCATTGGTGGTCTCGGTCGACAGCTCGAGGTATCGGGCCCCGGTGTCTCTCCCGAACTCAGCGGCCCGTTCCAAGAGATGGCGGCCGAGACCCAACCCCCTGGCCACCGGGCTCACGAACAGATCATTCAAGACGTAGGCACGGCCAATCGAGAGCGAGGCGAACAACGGATAGAGCTGGGTGAATCCGACGAGCGCGCCGCCCGGTTCGGCCTGAACGACGAAGATGATCGAGTCGCTATTCTGGAGCCGGTTTGCCAAGAACGCCCGAGCCGCGGCCAGATCGGACGGACAGCGGTAGAACTGCCGGTACTGGTCGAACAACTCCGCCACCGCCTCGAGATCGTCGGGCGTGGCTTGGCGTACGATTGGCGATCCAGTCATCAGGCTCCCTGCTTCAAATGAGGATGGCCCAAATGCCCAGCAGTGACGCGAGGGCGAGGCCAATGGCCAGGCCAATGCCCTGCCAGCGGGCGCGCTGGCGAACGGCCTCCCGAAGGGCGCTGAGCGAGGCCAGGAGCAGCACCAAGAGTCCCCCGACCAAGACGAGGTACAAGATCATGGCGATCACGTCGTCACCACCCCAGCAGCAGTGTGCCGCTCAAGATCACTCCCGGGTGTGCCATCGCGCCGAGCCCCGCTGCAGGTACTCGGCGAAGCGGGTATCGTCGATGTTCGCGCCGCAGATCAAGAGGCCGGTTCGCTTCCCACGGAGGCGTTCACGGAGCGGGCCCAGAGCGGCGGCGGTGGTGGCGGCGCCGGCCGGTTCGACCGCCAGCTTCATCCGTTCGAACAGCACGTACATGGCTTCCGTCAAATCATCGTCGCTCACCAACACGATATCGTCGACGAACCGCTGCACCAGACTCAAGCTATAGGGCAGCGCGAACGGCGGGCTCAGACTGTCGGCAATGGTACTCGGGTGCGGAGTGGTTTCCGGCACACCCGACGCCACACTGCGCTTGATCACGTCGTTGCCGGCCGGCTCGACCCCGTACACCAGGCAATCAGGCCGGATCTGTTTGATCGCCGCCGCCATACCCCCGATCAATCCGCCGCCGCCGATCGGGATCACGATCGCCTCGAGGTCGGGGGCCTGCCGGAGAAATTCGAGCCCGACCGTGGCGGTGCCCGTGGCCGTGGTCGGACCCTCGAACGGATGCACGAAGGTCCGGCCCTCGGAGGACTCGATCGCCTTGACCAACGCGAACGCCTCATGCACGTCGGCGGCCAGCACGATCTCGGCGCCGAGCCGGTGGCAGATCGCCATCCGGGCGGGACTCGCGGTCTTCGGCATGACGACCTTGGCGCTGGTGCCCAGGGTGTGGGCCGCATAGGCCACCGCGGCGGCGTGATTCCCGGCGCTCACCGCCGTCACGCCGCGCCGGCGCTGGTCGTCGGTGAGGGACAGCACGTTGTTGACCGCACCCCGGGCCTTGAAGGTCCCGGAATGCTGGAACAATTCAAGTTTGAGCGTCGCCGACACCACGTCGTCGCGCCACTCCCAGACCGGGGTTTCCCGGACGTACGGAGCCATCCGGGCCGCGGCGGCGGTAATCGCTTGCAGAGTCGGGGGTGCTTCAGTCACCATTCACCTCGTGGAAAGAATCCGGATCAGGGGAGCGGACCCGATCCGGTGTCAGTAGGGTGCGCACTAGGGTTGGGTCGGAGCCGCGAAGGACATGGGAGGCCGTATGAACATGAGGCTATCGCTGGCGCTCGTCGCCATCAGCACTCTCGGATCGACCGGGTGTAACCGCAACCGGGTCGAAACCGACATTGACCCCAACACCCCGACACTCCTCGTCGTCGACAACCAGTCATTCCCCGACATGACAATCTACGCGCTCGAAGGGGGGCGACGGGTCCGGCTCGGTTTGGCCGGCGGCAACAGCCAGACCAAGTTTACGTTGCCGAAGTACCTCGTCCGGAGCCTCACGTCGATCCGGTTTCAAGCCGACCCGATCGGAAGCGCGCGGGCGCCGGTGTCCGATGAGATCACCGTCAGTCCTGGCGATCAGGTTACGCTCCGGATTCCCCCGGCGTGACGGCCCGGCACCACACTTCTGCCCCGATGTTGCCCCCGCAGAGCACCACCGCGACATCCCGACCGGCGACTCGCTCGGGATGTCGTCGGAGTGTGGCGACCGCCACAGCCGCCGCCCCCTCCACCACCAGGCGCTCCTCCTCGAACAGTAACCGCAGAGCGGACACGATCTCCGATTCATCGGGAAGATCGTACTGATCCACCAAGTCGCGGCACAGCGCGAACGTCAGGGCGCCGGGCTCGACACCGCCCGCCGTTCCGTCGGACAACGTCGGGAGCGACGGTAAGTCGAGAATCGCGCCATGGGCGACCGACTCCACCATCACGCACGAATTCTTCGGCGAGGACCCGACCACCACAAACTCGGGACGATGGGCCTTGAGCCACATGGCGATGCCGCCGATCAACCCGCCACCACCCACCGCGACCACCGCGGCGCTGAGGGTGGGACACTGCCGGAGCAGCTCGATCCCGATGGTGCCCTGTCCGGCCACCACGTCCCAATCGTTGTAGGGGGACAGGTAGACCTGACCGGTTCGGTCGCTGACCCGCCGGGCCTCGACCTCCGACAATCCCGAGTCATTCCCGAAGATTTCAATCCGGGCACCGAGCTTCCGGATCTTGGCCACCTTGGCCGGGGCGGCGTTGTCGGGCAAATACACCGTGGGCACCACCCCGGCCAATGTCCCGGCGTACGCCACCGCCACCCCGTGGTTGCCGCTCGACGCCGTGACCACGCCCCGGGCCCGCTCGTCGGCCGAGAGCGACAGCATCTTGTTGAGCGCACCCCGGACCTTGAACGACCCGGTCAGCTGCTGATTCTCGAGTTTAAGGAACACCCGTCCGCCGGTCTCCGCCGACAGACTCGGACAGAGCACCAGCGGGGTTTCCCGAACGTGGGCCCGAATCCGCTGTTCGGCCGCCTCGATCCGCTCGACCAAGGTCATTGGGCTTGGCGCTTGAGCATCCGGCCGGCCCGGCTCGCCACCGTCTTGCCGTCCTGCCAAACCGGGAGGCCGTTGACCCACACCCGGGTAATCCCGGTCGACACCAAGTGCGGCTCGGCCGGGGTGGCTCGGTCGCCGACCGTGGCCGGGTCGAACAACACCAAATCGGCAAACTGGCCCGGGGCGATCGTCCCGCGGCGCTTGAGTCCGACATGGGCCGCTGCCAGACTCGTCATCTTCTTGACCGCCACTTCGAGCGGCATGACTTTTTCCTCCCGAACGTACTTGCCTAACACCCGCGGAAAGGCGCCGAATCCCCGCGGATGGGCGCCGTCGAGGGCGCCATCGGAGCACACATTGGTATGGTCCCAGGCCAGGAGCTTGCCGATATCGCCCTCAGCCATACTCGTAGCCACGACGCTCTCGCCGCCTCGGCCCGGGTTGGCCTTTTCCCACACCATGGCTTCCCGAATCAGCCCCATCAGCGTGCTCGCGGGGTCTTCATTCCGGAGCTTCGAAATCTCGGCCACGGTCTTGCCCCGGTAGGCCGGATTGGCCTCAAAATCGCCAATCAGGAGCCCTTCGGGTGTCGCGATTTCCTTGAGGATCTTGTTGGCTTCGGCCCGGTTCGCGAAATCCCGCTTCGGAAAGAGAACCTGCAGCGTGGACTGCCAGTAGGTATACGGATAGACGTCGGCGGTAATGTCGATGCCGCTGGCCCGAGCGGCGTCCAAAAGCGCGAACAGGCTGTCGGTTTTTCCCCAGAGCGGAACCATGGCCAACTTCATGTGGCTCACTTGAACCGGCAACTTCGCTTCCCGCCCGATGGTGATGATCTCGTCGATGGCATCCCAGAACCACCGATCCTCGCTCCGGATATGGCTGATGTAGCGCCCACCCGCCTTGGCGGCCACCTTGGCCAACGCGAGCACCTCGGCCCGGTCCGAGTTGATCCCGGGATCGTACTCGAGGCCGGTCGAGAGACCGAGGGCGCCGGCGTCGAGTTCCTGGCCGAGCAGCACGGCCATGGAATCGACTTCCTTGGGCGTGGCGTGTCGCTTGAAGTTCTCGCCCATGACCGCGGAGCGAAGACTGCCGTGACCGGCGTAGAACGCCACGTTGATCGAGGAGCCGGCCCCGGCCAGCGTATCGAACGTCGCGGCCAGAGGCATCGGATGGCTGCCGTCGTTGCCGGCGACGATCGTCGTGATACCCTGGCTCACCGCCCCGAGGGCATCGGGCGTCTTGACCAGGCCCCAGTCGTGATGGCTGTGGGTATCGATGAAGCCGGGCGCGAGCACCATGCCCTGGCCATCAACGACCGAGTCGCCCCGGAGTGGTTTGACCGCTCCGACCGCCACGATCGTGTCCCCCACGATGCGCACCGAGCCGAGGGCCGCCGGTGACCCGGTTCCGTCGACAATCCGGACGTTGGTGATTGTAGTGCCGGTCGGCCCTGAGGCCGTTTGACACGCGGACACCAAGATGAGGGCCGCAGACGCGGCACGGAAGGCACCCATGATTGGACCCGGATTCGGAAAGAGGGCGGCAATGTTGCCGCGAAAGCATCGTGGTGGCAAGGGCAGCTCAGCCCAATTGGCCGTAGGACCGGAACCCCTCGATCACGGCCCGCATCTGATCGGGATCGAGCCGGGCCGGCTCGCCGAGTGGCAGGAGCCGGAGGTACAGGTCAGCCAAGAACTCAACCTCGGCGGCCACCGCCAGGGCGTGGTCGAGGGTCGTCCCCGCCGACAACAAGCCATGATGGGCCAGGAGACAGGCCCATCGGTCCCGCATGGCCGCCGCGGCCAGATCCGCCAAGGCCTCGGTACCGAACCGAGCGTAGCCGGTACACGGCACCGAATCACCGGCGGCGATCGCGATCATGTAGTGGAACGACGGCAACCCCCTGCCAAGGCAAGCAACGGCCGAAGCCGCCGGAGCATGCCCGTGGACCACGGCACCGGCATCGGGCCGGGCCTGATAGACCCGGGCATGCATCCGCCACTCACTCGACGGCCGGCGACGCTCGCCGGGGGCGACCGTGCCGTCAAGCCCGACGGCCACCACATCGGCCGGCTCGAGGCGGTCGTACGGAATACCCGACGGAGTGATCAACATCCCGCCGGGACTGCGGCAGCTCACGTTGCCGGAGGTGCCGTGGGTCAGGCCGAGCCCGACGGTTCGCACCGCCGCAGAGATGACCAGACGGCGTTCGGCTTCATCAGTCATCGGTTGCGCTCCGGAAAAAGTCGGGCCAGGCCTTCGAGTGATGCTTCGGCAAGGCCGCGTTCCGTCAGGATTCCGGTGACCAAACGAGCCGGCGTGACGTCGAAGGCTGGGTTGGCTACCGGCACCCCGGGCCCGTGGCCCAACTCCGCTCCGGGCCGTTCCTCGATCGGAATCTCACTTCCTTTGTCCAACGTCCAGTCGATGCTGGAGGACGGGGCCGCGACATAGAACGGAATCCCGGTGTCGGCGGCGGCCAGTCCTTTGAGGTAGGTCCCGATCTTGTTGGCCACATCCCCCCGGCGGGTGGTCCGGTCGGTACCGACCAAGCAACAGTCGATCTGGCCGATTCGCATCAAGTGACCGCCCGCGTTGTCGGCAACGACCGTGTAGGGTACCCCGTGCCCGGCCAGTTCCCAGGCGGTCAGGAGACCCTGGTTTCGGGGCCGGGTCTCGTCGACCCACACCTGGATCGGAACGCCTCGGTCGTGGGCCAGGTAGATCGGCGCGAGTGCGGTACCCCAGTCCACCGTCGCGAGCCACCCGGCGTTGCAATGGGTCAAGACATTGACCGGCCGAGTCCGGCCGTTCCGTTCAAAGAGCGCGCGAAGCAACGGCTCGCCGTGTTCACCGATCGCTCGGCAGACGGCGGCGTCCTCATCGGCCAAGCCGGCGGCAGCGGCATAGCCGGTGGACGCCCGGTCGGCGGAAGCCACCGACGCCAAATGACCGGCCACCCGGTCGAGCGCCCACCGGAGGTTGATCGCGGTCGGCCGAGTCGCGCCTAACGTTGCGACGGCCCGCGCCAGGCCGGCGTCACTCGGGTCGGTCCGCATGGCCAAGGCGACGCCGTAGGCGGCGGCGACCCCGATCAAGGGCGCGCCGCGGACCCGCATCCGGCAAATCGCATCGGCCACGTCGTCGAGCGACTGGAGCCGCGCCACCGCCAGCGCGGCCGGCAGGGCGGTCTGATCGATGACCGCGACGGTCCAGCCGTCGTCCTCGACCCAGATCGTTCGGTACCAGCGGTCGCCGACCCGCATCAGTGGCCCTCGAACTCCATCACGCAGTAGGTCGGGCAGCCGACCGCTTCGAGTCGGCGGCGCCCGCCCAGTTCCGGCAGGTCGATCGCAAACCCGGCCTCGACCACCGTCGCGCCGAGTTGGTTGAGGAGCGACAGTCCCGCGAGCGCGGTGCCTCCGGTCGCAATCAGGTCGTCGATCAGAATTACCCGGTGGCCGGTCGTCACCGCGTCCCGGTGGATTTCGACCCGGTCGGTCCCGTACTCGAGCTGATAGTCCCGGCCGATGGTGGCTGAAGGAAGCTTCCCCTTCTTCCGGATCGGCACGAACCCGGCGCCCAGCCGCTCGGCCACCGCGCCGCCCAGGATGAACCCGCGCGCCTCGATCCCCGCCACTCGGTCGATGCGCAGGGTGAGATACCGGGACGCGAACCGGTCCACGAGCGCCCGGAATGCCGGGCCGTTTGCCATCAGAGTGGTGATGTCCCGAAACAGAATCCCGGGTTTGGGATAGTCGGGGATCGAGCGGACCAACGCCTTGAGGTCGGTCATAGCACCCGCCCCGCGATCCCGCGAAGCTGCTCGACCAGCTTCGGATCCCGCGCCCCCGGGGCCGTCATCACGGCCGTGTCGAGCGCGCGATCGCAACCGCACGGACAGGGCGTGGGCCGGGTGGCCAAGCGGGGCACTACCGTCCGGATCAGTTGCTGCGCGGCCGCGGCATTCCGGAGCAAGACCCCAACGACTTGATCGACCGTGACATGAGTGTGGTCGGGATGCCAACAGTCGTAGTCGGTCACCATCGCGATCGTCGCATAACAGAGCTCGGCCTCACGGGCGAGCTTGGCCTCCGGCATGTTGGTCATTCCGATCACGCTCATCCCCCAGGATCGATAGAGCTCGGACTCCGCTTTCGTCGAAAACTGGGGACCTTCCATGGCCAGGTAGGTTCCGCCTCGGACGGTCGGCAGCGCCAGCTGCCGGGCGGCGCCATCGATGCAATCGCCGAGTCGGCGACAGACCGGGTCAGCCACCGAGACATGCGCCACCAGCCCCGGGCCGAAAAAACTCTTGACCCGGGCAAAGGTCCGGTCGACGAACTGGTCGACCACCACGAACGTGCCGGGCGGCAGATCCTCGCGGAGCGACCCGACGGCCGACAGACTCAAGACATCGGTAACGCCCAGCTGCTTTAGGGCGGCGATATTCGCGCGGAAATTGAGATCGGAAGGCGGGATGCCGTGGCCCCGGCCATGACGTGGCAAGAAGGCCGCGGGGTGGCCACTGAGCTGTCCGACCAACACCTCATCAGAGGGCTCACCCCAGGGGGTCGTGACCCGTTTCCAGGCGGCGCCCTCCCAGCCGTCCATCTGATACAGTCCGCTGCCGCCGATGATGCCGATCACCCGGTTCTCCTGGCTCGGTTGTGCGTTTGGCCGTTTCGGCTTCAATTGTAACCTCGGCACTCGGCACTCGGCACTCGGCGCTCGGCACTCGTGGTGGCGGATGCGGGGGGATGCTGGATCAGCGATCCGAGGATGGGTCGAAGCTGCCGGCTTTAGCGGCTGTGGAGAAACAGTTGCAGCAACAGGTAGAGCGCCAACAAGGGGGTGATGGCTTGAGCGAGGGGACTGGAACGACGACGGGAGTAGCGCACGGCGAGAACGTATCGCGCGGGCCGGCGGCTGGCAAGGAGCCGACGATCGTGTTCATTCATGGCGCCGGCATTTCGAGTTGGATGTGGCGGCAGCAGCTGGCCGCGCTGGTGGGGTTCAAGGGGCTGGCCGTCGAACTCCCGGGCCACGGCGCCTCGCCGGTGCCCTGGGTTTCGGTGCCGGACGCGGCCGACGCCGTGGCCAGGATCATCCGCCAGCAGGTACCCGGAGGGAAGGCGCACGTGGTCGGCCTGAGCCTTGGCGGCGTCGTGGCGCTCCAGTTGTTGGCGCAAGATCCCGACACCGTCGACCGGATGCTGGTCAGCGGCACTTTGGCCACCGGAATCGCTGGAGCCCGGGCTCTGGCCGGCCTGACGGCGCTGACGCTACCGGTCGGCAAATTCGGGCCGCTGGTCCGCCTGACCGCGAAGATGATGGCCGTTCCGCCGGCGGACTATCCGAGCCTGCAAGCGGACGTCCGGCGGCTGGAGGCCGGCCCGCTCCAACAGATGATTCTCGATGTGATGACGTTCCGGCCCCCGGCGGTCCTGGCCGAGCGACGTCACCCCGTGCTCGTGGTGGCGGGGAGCAAGGAGCACCGAAAGATCCGGGAGAGTGTCGGTCGATTGGTTGCCCTGATGCCGAACGCCCGCGGCGGGCTGATTCCGGGAGGGGTCCACACTTGGAACTGGCAGATGCCCGATCGGTTCAACGCGCTGCTCGCCGCGTGGTGTCGGGACGGGCAGATCAGCGACTTTGTAACAAAAAGTACTTGACAATACATAAACCAGACGGTAAACTGCGGCAACTCGTCCGCCGGAGTACTCCGAGTGTCCCCGTTAGTCCGTCTGCTCTATCCGCTGCCCGCCCGGTCCCGGACGCCGGCGACGGTCATTGGCTGGTGGGAACGCCGGCGCTTGACCTTCAATCTCGTGGTCGGAACGACGGGGCTCTTGTCGCTCGGGCTGATCAATCTGATTCTGGGACTACCGCCGCTCTCGGGCCAGGCCCCGGGCATCCCGATCCTACCGGCACTCGCCTACGGGATGCTGGCCAACCTGTTCTACTCGGCCGGCTGGGGTATTGAACTCCTCTTCAACGCCTGGTGGCGAAAGGACCCGCCCGACATCGGGCCGATCCTATTCCGCCAAGGTGTGATCTTCTCGGTGGGGTTGACTCTGCTGCCGGTGGCCCTGGCGGGATTCGTGTGGGCGGCCGGACTCGTCCGATGGGTCCTCGGATGGTAGGACCGCCTGCCTAACGTTCGATCCGGCCGCCCATCCCGACCCAGGCGCTGAAGCCGCCCACCAGATTCGTGACCCGCTCGTATCCCCGAGACCGAAGCACACTCGCCGCGATCGCCGACCGGCCGCCGGTCTGGCAGTGGAGGAGGATCTCGGCGTCCTTCGGGATCTCATCCAATCGCTCCAGGAGTTCCGGCAGGGGAATCAGGGTCGCGTGTCCCATGTGCCCGGCCGCCCATTCCGATCGATTCCGGACATCGATGACCAACCGGGTGACCGGCGGACCGTCCGCCAGCTGCTCCACGGTCATCTCGGCCGCGGTGCCGAGGGTGTTGCCGCGGCCCTTCCAGGCGTCGACCACCGTGGCCTCGATGATGCCGCCGATTCGGTCGAAGCCGATTGCCCGGAGATTGCGGGCCACCGCCTCGCCCACCGTGGCATCGACGAGCACGACGCAGATCTCTTGGTCGAAGGGCAGCACCGATCCCGCATAGGTCGTGAAGTTCTTCGTCAACGGAATATTGATGGTACCCGGGACATGCCCGGCGGCAAATTCCGCGCTCGGCCGAGTATCGACCACCATCGCCCCGGCGGTCAGATGCCGTTTGAACGCCGCCGAGTTGAGCGAGGGCACCGGCGGGAGCGGCCCGAGCACGGCGGCCCCGGCCCGATTGACCTGCTTCATCCGTCCGAAGTACCGGGGTGGTTCCGGCTGTCCGGCCAGCACCTGCCGGACGAACTCATCCTCCGACTCGACGCCGAAGGCCCAGTTGAACCGGCGTTCGTATCCGACCGTGGACTGGGGGATCGCGCCGAGTCCCTTGCCGCATGCCGATCCGGCCCCATGACCGGGCCAGACCTGGACGTAGTCCGGGAGGGTCTTGAACCAGGCCAGACTCCGATAGAGATCGCGGGCTCCGGCCTCCGCGGTGTTGGCGATCTTCGCCGCCTTCTCGAGCAAGTCGGGCCGGCCGACGTCGCCGACGAACACGAAATCGCCGGTGATGACGCCGATCGGCTCCTCGGCCACCGCGCCGTCGGTCACCAGGAACGACAGATGCTCGGGGGTATGCCCCGGCGTGTGCACGGCGGTAATCGTGATGTTGCCGATCTTGATGACGCTCCGGTCGCCAAGCACCGTCACGTTCGAGGCCTCCCGAAACTCGTACTGCCATTCGGCGGGGCCGCAACCGCTGATGTACGTGCGAGCGTTGGTGGCCACCGCCAATTCTCGAATGCCGGAAACGAAATCGGCGTGGATATGGGTTTCCGTCAGCGCGACGATCATGAACCCTTCCGCCGCCGCGACCTCGAGGTACGGCTGAATGCTTCGCGCGGGATCGATCACGATTGCGGTCCCGTTGGCCTGGCAACCGATCAAATAGCTGGCCTGGGCGAGCTGCTCATCATAGAAACGACGAAAGTACATGACTCTCCTGATCCCTCACCTGGGTTTGAACAGCACCAGCAATCCCATGAGTACCAACAACACCGCAAACCCCCGGCGAAGCGCGGCCTGCGGGACGATCCCGGTCAGCCGGCTTCCGATCGCCACCCCGACGATCGCGAGCCCCGTGAACAACCCGGTGGCCGGCCAGTCGAGATGGACGGTCCCGAGGTAGCTGACGAACCCGGCCACACAGCTCGTGATGATCAGGATCAGACTGGTCCCGACCGCGTCCTTCATGGCCAACCCGCCCAACAGGACCAAGGCCGGCACATACAGGAATCCGCCGCCGACCCCGACCAGGCCCGTCAACATCCCCACCCCTAAACCTAACGCCGCGATCATCGGAAAAGGACGCCGGATCTGAGTTTCGCCCCCGGCGCCCGGTTTTTGCCAGATCCCCGGGCCCAGGAACATCGAGACCGCGGCCGCCAGCATCAAGCAGGCGAAGATCACCAACTGGACCCGGCTCGACACCGCATGGGCCAGCCGGGCCCCGGCAAACGCCCCGAGGATCGCTGTCGGGCCGAAACTCAGGGCCGCCTCCCACCGGACGTTGCCCCGCCGATGATGGCTGGCCGCGCCAAACACACTCGTCATCCCGACCACGATCAGGCTCATCGGCACCGCCTGTTTCATCGGGACTCCCAAGGCGTAGACCAGCACCGGAATGGTCATGATCGAGCCCCCCCCGCCGAGCAACCCGAGCAACACGCCGATGACGACGGCCAACCCGAACCCCACCAGGACCATCACGATGCCGCCCCGACTCGAAACCGCTCGACCATCTGGACCAAGACCCGGATATCGAAGGGTTTCTGCAGGTGGGGGGTCTTCAGGCGGGCCAGAAACTCCGCCACCGTCGGCGACGCCGTATCGCCCGTGATGACGACGGTTCGATCGGCCAAATCAGGATGGGTGGCCCGCAAGCGATCGACGAGTTCGATGCCCGAAAGCCCCGGCATCCGAAGGTCGGTGATCACGGCCTGATAGGGCCCGGGCCGGCCACCGACGTCCAACCGAAGCCAACCTTCCTGGCCGTCCGCAGCCTCGTCCACCTGCCAGCCGTGGCGCTCGAGGCTCCGGCGTACCGCCGCCCGAATCGCGGCTTCGTCGTCGACGACCAACGCCCGGCCCGCCGGAGCGGGAGACCCGTCGTGGCCAAGGCGGGGACCCGCGCCGTCCCCCGCCATCGGCGGGTCGATCCGGCGCTCGACGAACGGAAGGGCCACCGTGAATCGAGCGCCGCGGCCCGGCAGATTCTCGGCCGAGATGTCGCCGCCATGCTGGTGGACGATCGCATGCGACACCGACAGCCCGAGGCCGGTGCCTTCGCCCAATCCCTTGGTCGTGAAGAATGGCTCGAACAGGCGCGGCAACGCCTCGGGAGAAATGCCGGCGCCGTCGTCGTCGATCTGGAACACCAAACGGTTATCCCGGACCATGATATCCAGGGTCACCACACCCGCCGGCGCCACCGCCTGGAATGCGTTGGTCAGCAAGTTGGTCAAGACCTGTTCGATGCCCGGCCCATCGGCTTCGAGCGCGGGGAGATCGGGTGCCAGCGTCACCGAGAACGACACATTGTGGTGGGCCGAGTCGCGGTCGAACACCCGGACGACCCGACCCACCAACTCCGCCGCGGTCGTCCGGCGCCGTTCTTCCCGGCGGGTCCGCGCAAAAATCAGCAAATCACCGACGATGATCCGGCACCGTTCGGCCTGCTGGACGATGACCGACAGGGCTTCGCGATCCTCCTCGTTCCGGGCCGAGCCGAGGAGGTCTTGCCCGAAACCCATGATGGCCGTGAGCGGATTGTTGAGCTCGTGGGCAACCCCGGATACCATCCGGCCCACGGCTTCGAGCCGCGCCGCCTGGGCGAGTTGAGCCTGCAGTTGAGCCTGCTCGCCGTGCGACCGAATCTGATCGGTCAGGTCCCGAAGGACCAGCACGAACCCGCGGGCCGAGCTATCCCCGAACGACGACACCGACAGTTCGAGCGGGAACTCGTCACCGTTGGCCCGGAGGCCGATCACGTCACGGCGCAGGGCAACCGGCGGATTCGCCTCCGACCGCCGCGTAGTGGCGGCCAGGGCGGCCCACAACGGGTCGCGCTGATCCGGACGAAGGAACCGGTCGAACAGTTCGCCCCGGCAATCCTCGACCAGACCCAACATCGTCTCGGCCGCTCGGTTGACCAGTCCGATCCGCCGGTCGCCTCCCAGGGTCACGATCCCCTCGTGCGCCGCCCGGAGCACTTCCGCCAACCGGGCCTCGGCGGTCGTGGCCGCCACGATCCGGACCTGCTGGGCCCGCGCGGCCTCGCGATGGTCGTCCTCGACCAGGGTGAGCGCCATGCCCACCCCCAGGACGACCACTTGTCCCGCATCGAGATACGAGTTGTAGGCGGCCATCCATTTGAGCAACTCCTGCCAGGCGGTCGTCGCCGGTTGCCCGGCTCCCGCAAAGGCCAGGGTATACAAGCTCCACTGCGCCGCCAAGATGACCAACGCGATCCGGAGGATCTGAATCCCGAGCCGCCGGGTCGACGGTTGGGGACGGACCCACCAGGCCGAGACCGCGAACAACGGCGCCGCGACGGCGGCTTGAAGCACCACCAAGGCATTGAGATCGATCGTCACCAGCACCGGAATGGTACCGAGCAGAGCCGCCACTCCGGCCACCACCAACCGGGACCGCCGGATCTCGAAGCCCCGGCCGACATAGGCCAGAACGCCCAGCAAGAGAAAGCCAAGGAACAAGAACTTGGCTGATTGGTAGATCGCATAGAAGGGAGCCAACAGCACCCCGGTGAGCGGCTTCACCGCCGCTGGAGCCACCACGGGAATGAGGTTGTACCGGACGGCCATCGTGGCCAACGCAAAGGACAACGCGACCCACGCCCATGACCAATGAATGAAATAGGGCCGGGGCGTGGTCTCCCGGCGGAGCCCGAGGACCAAGGTGGTGAACAGCAGACACGCCGCCAGTTCGACCAGAATGCCGATGAGCGAAATCGTCTGTGCCGCGGTGGGTTCAGGCATGAGCCTGAAATGTGCCCTGGCCGGCCCCACTTCGGGAGCGCCGACGTCCGGTTAGAATCCACGTCCGCCCCCACCGGAGGACGAATCATGGCGTCTCGGCAGGAACAACTGGCCAGCCTTTGGAACCGCTGTCTCGGTCTCCCGGGGGGCCGATGGATTTTTTCACGCCTGTTCGGTTGGTTCGTTCCCTATAGCGGGTCGATCGGCGCCACGGTCCAAGCGCTCGAGCCCGGCCACTGCCGCGTCACGATCAACGACCGGCGCGCCCTCCGGAACCACCTGCGGTCGGTCCATGCGGTGGCGTTGGTCAACGCCGGCGAGATGACCAGCGGACTTGCCATGACCTTGGCCCTTCCACCCGACATCCGGGGCATCGTCACCAGCATTGCCGCAGACTATCTCAAGAAGGCCCGCGGCCGCCTCGTCGCGACCGCCCGCGTGACGGTGCCCCAGGTCGGCAGCGTGCCGGTCGACCACCGGGTGGAGACGACCATTGCCGACCAGAGCGGAGAGATCGTCTGCCGGGTCACCACCGTGTGGCGCTTGGCCCGCGGCTAGAAACCCGCAAACCGGCCGCTGTCGACCAACTCTATGAAATCGTCGTCTTGGCTGGAGGGGTCCGGGCAAATCCACTACTTTGGAAGCATGTCAAAACCTCCCAAGAAATCGGCGGATGATCCGAACGTGGCGGCGTTTCGGGCGATTCTCGAAAAAAAGAAAGCGGCTCGGGCCGCGGCCTTGCCCACCAGCGCCGCCAGCATCGCCGCCAAGGCTCAGAAGCCCCGGGCCAAGCAGCAGCTCCGCCGCCGGCCGTAGCCCCAGCGGATCGGTAGCTCGACCCCGAGCCGGGCCGTGAGCGCGCCCCCCTGGTCGCCGCGGGCCAACGCCATCAGGGCCGCGCTGGTTGGTGAGGCGGCCGGATCGACGGGCACCTAGCAGGAATGGCCTGGGACGAGCGGTCGGGTTTTGGTGGTCAACGGCGCTAAATTGCCGTTCCATGCGCCTCGATACCTCGCTCACGACCCACGCCCGGATCGCCGTCCCGATTATCGGCGGGGCCATGTACCCCTGCAGCAACCCCGAACTGGTCGCGGCCGTCTCGGAAGCCGGCGGGATCGGCATCGTTCAGCCGATCGCGCTCACCTACGTCCATGGCCACGAGTTTCGGGCCGGCCTCCACGTCATCAAGCGACTCACCTCGAAACCGATCGGGATGAACGCCCTCATCGAAGCCAGCTCCAAGACCTATCAGGATCGGATGATGCGATGGGTCGACATCGCCCTCGAAGAAGGCGTTCGGTTTTTCGTGACCTCACTCGGCAATCCCCGTTGGGTCGTCGAGACCGTCACCCGCCAAGGCGGCATCGTCTACCATGACGTGACCGAGCGAAAATGGGCCGAGAAGGCCCGGGATGGTGGTGTCCACGGCCTGATCGCCGTCAACGCCCGGGCCGGCGGCCACTCGGGCAGCCGGAATCCCGAGCAACTCCTCGCGGAGCTCGGCGACCTCGGCCTGCCGGTGGTCTGCGCCGGCGGGATCGGGAACGAAGCCGAATTCGTGGCGGCGCTCGCCCTCGGCTACGCCGGCGTCCAACTCGGCACCCGCTTCATCGCGACCCCGGAGTGTACCGCGAGCGAGGCCTACAAGCGGGCCATCGTGGCGGCGACCGAAGCCGACATCACCCACACCGAACGGTTGAGCGGGGTCCCGGTCGCGGTGATCAAGACACCGTATATCGCCCGGATCGGCACCAAGGTCGGTCCCCTGGCCCGCTGGCTCTTCCAAGGCCGTCGCACCAAGAAGTGGATCCGGGCCTGGTTCGGACTGCGGGCCATTCGGGATCTCAAGCGCACCTCCCTCCGGGGCCAGGGGCGGGCCGACGATGCCGCCACCGCCATCTGGCAAGCCGGCATGAGCGCCGCCACGATTCATCAGATCGAGCCGGTGGCCGTCATCATGGCCCGATTCGAAGCCGCGGCCCGAGCTGCCTAACGCTACAAATCTTTCCGTCCGAACCACCGGAACCCGGCCATCAGCGGCACCGCGGCACACCCGAGCAGCACGCCGAACGCCACGGCGATCCCGAGGCCGGTCCCGAACATTTCGGCAAACAGGGTGCCGGTGTACCCCATCAGGATCGCCACGTCGAACGTGAGCAGCAGAACCACCCGGGCCAAGTCGACCGGGTTCAAGAACGTGAGGATCAACACCGGCGTTTCGAGAGGGTAGTCACGGAACAGCGTGACGACGAGCAGAATGAGCCCGTCGTAGATCACCGTGCAGCCGAGCCAGACCAGCAGGGCCACGCCGAAACCACGGGACCGCTCGTCGACTAACACCGCCACGCAGAGCGCAAAGGCGGTAAAGACCAGCGTGAGACAGATGCCCACGCCCAGCAACATCACCAAGGGCCGGACGATGGCGGGCTCTCGCACGGCTTGGAGGGCCAGGGGTCCGCCGACGCCGACCAACAACGTGGCGACCTGTGGAATGGCGAGCCCGCCGAAGAGGCCGAGATAGACGGCGCCTCGCTTGACCGGCTGGGCCAGCAAGAGTTCGATGAACTCGCGGGCGTTGTAGACGTACAGCGTCCCGAACACGACACTGACCAGGGGCACCAGCAGCAAAACCAGATTGACCAGACTCAACAACGCCCGGGCGCCGCTGCCGCCGAACCGGAGGAGCAGGATCGTCACCCCGAGCAGCAGGACCGTGTGCCCAGCCATCCACCGGCTTCGGATCACGTTCCGAAGCTGAGACGACAACACCCGGCGAAACGGCGTCATCGGCCCCGCTCCATCAGGGTGGCCACCGCTCGTTCGAGACGAGCGGCACCGGCCTGTTCGAGCAGCGCGGGAATCGGTCCCTGGAACACCACGCGTCCGTCGATCAGAAAAACGATATCCTCCGCCAGCTCTTCGATTTCGCTCAAGATATGCGAGGTGAGCAGCACCGTGGTGCCCGCGGCCGGCGCGGCGTGGACCTTGGCCTTGAAGATTCCGCTCGCGATCGGATCGAGGCCCGCGGTCGGTTCGTCGAGAATCACCAACGACGGCCGGAACAGGAACGCCACCGCCGCATTGAGTTTCTGGCGGGTACCACCGGACAGGGTCCGAATCGGCTGATCGAGCACAGGTTCGAGCTCGAACCGCTCCACCAACTCCAAGTCGACCGGGGTACCGGGCGCCCGAAGACCTCGGACCAACGCCAGCACTTCCCGGGCGTTCAACTGATCGGGAAACCGGGCCGCCTGGGGCATGTAACCGATCCGCTCCCGATAGCCCACGTCACCATTGATTGGCGCACCGTCGAGCAGCACCCGGCCGTCACCGGGGCGGATCTTCACCAATCCGATGATCGCCTTGATCAGGGTACTCTTACCGGCCGCATTCGGACCGACCAACGCCGTCACTCGGCCGGTGCCGACGGTGAAGTCCACGCCTCGGAGGACCTCAACCCGGCCAAACCGCTTCCGGAGGCCTTCGACCCGCACCTCGGCCGGACCAACATGGGCGGTCATCGCGGCGGCTCCATCAGCGGTGTCAGGTCGACCAGAGTTTCGGGCGTGAGGATCGGCAGGACCCGCTCGGCTTGGTCCAAGAGATCGACGAACAGACTGCGGAGCAGGATGAGGGCGGGATCGTTCTGTTCGACCACCAGGGAGAACAGCCGGACCGGGCGGTGGGGCACGTCGCCCCGCCCGTCGCGATTGCGGTCGAAACCCCGGTAATGATCCCAATAGTTGCCGGCAAAGGTACTGGAGGCGGTCCGGCTGTTCGTCGCCACGTCAAAGGCATTGCCGAAGAAACCGTTGGCTTCGAACCGGTTGTCGATCGAGTTGGCAAGTAACCGGACCGCCCAGCCGTTGCCCTCGAAGCGGTTGTCCGAAATCAGCAAGCGACTGGCCCCCTCGAGGTAAAGCCCCGTGCTGTTACTCCGGAACCGATTGCCGCGGACCTCGCCGTCGGTAATGTCCTTGAGCAAGAGCCCATAGGCCGCCGGCCCCCGATTGTCGAGGAACTCATTCGCCTCCATGACCACCCGTTTCGTATACATCACCGCCACCCCGGCCCCGTTCGCGATGAACCGGTTTCGCCGATAGGTACAGCCATGGGACGACATGAAATGAAGACCATAGCGCCGGTTGTTGCGGCTCTCGTTGTCGGCCAGCAGGCTCTCGGTCACGAACTCGAGGTAGATCCCGTCCCGATGCCCGACGACGGTATTCCGGAGGATGCTGAGCCGGGTGGAGTTCCAAAACTGGATCGCGTTGCCGCTCGCTTGCTCCGAGTGCCGCGGACCGGTAATCCGGTTGCCGACGATCCGGCAATCCTCGACCTTGGCGCCATAGATCCCGAAGTAGGTGTCGCGAACCTCGTTGTCCTCGATCCGGCACCCGGTGGCGCCTTCGAGCCGGATCCCGGCCCGGTCGTCGGTGCTGATCGGATCGACATGCTCGATCAGAAGCCCGGTAATCGTCACCCCGGCGGAGGTCACCAGGAGGATCGTATGGTCGCCGCGCCCCGCGATGACCGGCCGGCCCTGTCCTACAATCGTCAGCGGCCGGTCGATCCGGATCGGACCCGTTTCCTGGTACCGGCCCGCGGTCACGAGGACCGTATCGCCGGCCCGCGCGAGCGCCACCCCCAGCGACAACCGGCGGACGGGGCCGGCCGGGGAGACCGTGATCACGCCGATCACCGCCAAGAGCGTGATCACCGGGCCCCGGAATCCCTGGCCCACGCCATCACGTCTTGCCAAGACAGCCGGACACCGCCTAACGCCTGGGCCAGACTGTCGGCCGCCGGGCCGGGGCGAACCGCGATCATGCCGTAATTCATCGGGGTCCGCAGGGCATCGGTCCGGAGAAACACCATCCGCTCAACCGCGACGAGCGAGTCCGGTGCGAGGAAGTCGGCGGCCCACAGCGACGCAATCCGGTTCGAATCGGCCGCGATGACACCCATCGCCAGACAACCGACATCGTCGAAGGGTGTGACTCGGCCGGTCGTCGACACCAGTTCGGCGGCAAAGCGCCGCTCGACCATGGTCATGTGGCAATGGGCACAGACCTCCGCGCCTTTCACCAGTGGCCGCGGGGCGGGATGACCACACCCCGCCCCGCTGATCCCCGCCCCGACGGCCAGGAGGATGGCGCCGAGCCGGCTCAGACCGGCACTCGCCGCGCTCGGCGCCATTCCAGCACCGATAACGCCATCACGATCACGAGCCCGCCGATGGCGAACCACCCGGCCGTTGCCGGCCAGGAAGTTGCCTGGAAATTGAGGAGTTGCTTGGGCCCGATCAACGGTGGTTGATAGCTCATCCCGGGAATCCTGATCGCCGCCTCCGGATTGAGGTTATGCCCATAGTCATACCCCCAGCGCCAGAAGTCCGCCAGACCGACCAGCGAGCCGGCCAGGAAGAGTCCGGTCCACCCGTAGAGGCCGATCCGGCGCCCCCACGCGGCCGCGAGCAGGCCGAGCCCCACGAGGCCGGCCACGATCTGCGGCATCAGCCGGAGCTCGGGGATGGCCTCGGGGTGGATTTCCTTCATCCCGATGTAGTGGTTGAGCCCGTTGATGCTCCGGAGCTCGCCCGTGATTTTGCTC
The DNA here is from genome assembly GCA_031375485.1 of Gemmatimonadota bacterium. Lineage (GTDB taxonomy): Bacteria > Gemmatimonadota > Gemmatimonadetes > Gemmatimonadales > GWC2-71-9 > SHZU01. The sequence continues at coordinate 26,871 of JANMHX010000316.1, forward strand.
GACCAGATGTACATCCCGAGTCCCTCGGGATACTGGGGCGCCTTCAGGGCGATGTGCCAGAGGGGCGCCACATAGCTCGTCACCAGGCTCAAGGCGGCGACCGCCAACAGGATCCTGGCCCATCTGGTCATCATCGGATCATTGCCCCGTGTTGAACGACAGTTTGGTCCCCGACCCCTTCGGCGACACCCGGATGTACCCCTGCATTTCCTGGTGCAGCGCCGAACAGAAATCGGTGCAGTAGAACGGGAAGACCCCGGGCCGAGTGGGCTTCCACGTGATCGTCTGGGTCTGGCCGGGCATGACCAGGAGCTCCGACGTGTTCGCGCCCATGACCGCAAAGCCGTGCGGTACGTCCCAGTCCTGTTCCAGGTTGGTGAGGTGGAAGAAGACCTCGTCACCGACCTGCACTCCTTCGATGTTATCCGGCATGAAGTGGCTGCGAATCGCCGTCATGTAGATGTGGACCGTGGTCCCCTCGCGAACGACCTTGACGTCCTTCTCGGCCTTCACCGCGGCAGGATGGTGGTTCGCTTCCAGGGCGAACGTCCGCAGTTGCTGGTCCTTGATCTTCGAGGCCAGAATCGCCTGCGCATAGTGCGGCTCGCCGGTCGTCGGAAAGTCCAGCAGCAATTGCATCTTGTCACCGGAGATGTCATAGAGCTGGGCCGATTGGGTCAGCTCGGGACCGGTCGGCAGATACCGGTCTTTGGTGATCTTGTTGAGGGCGACGACGTACTTGCCATAGGGCTTGCGGGTGTCGCCCCCGGGAACCATCAAGTGTCCGATCGAGTAGAACGTCGGGGTGCGATCGACCACGACACACTTCTTGAGATCCCACTTGATGATCTCCGACGACAGGAACACCGAGGTATAGGCAAACCCTTTGTCGTCGAACTCGGTGTGCAAGGGACCCAAACCCGGGTTCTGGACTTCGCAGGCGTTGACCGCTTCGTACCGGAGCACCGGCACCCCGTCGATCTCGGTTTCGAACGCCTTGTCGGCGATGGCTTTGATCATCTTCGAGAACGAGTGCACCGGGAGGATCGTGGCCAGCTTGCCGCCCCCGACGATGTACTCGCCGCTCGGATCGACGTCCGCGCCGTGGGGCGATTTCGGGGTCGGAAGGAAATAGACGATCCCGGGACAGTCCTTCGGCGAAAGCACCGCGGCCGAGGTCAACATTTCCGTGGTCGCCACGCCATCCTCATTGCGGAGGTTGTGGGCGTACTTCGCGGGCCACTGCTTGGCCTTGCCGTCCGCGACGCATTGTTCGGCCTGCTTCCAGTTGACCGCGGCAATGAAATCCTTGTCCTTCTGGGAGGCGTTCTTCTCGAGCAGAGTCTTGGCCTCTTCGGAATTGTAGGAACTGAAGAACGACCAGCCGTGGGAGGGACCCTTACCCGCCCGCGAGAGATCGTAATCGAAACCCGGCATGTGGATCTGGAACGCCAAGGCCATATGGCCGCTCTTCGGATCGACCTTCACGAACGACAACAGACCCCCGAACTTGGAGCCCGCGATCGGCACGTCCGCCTGGGGAGTCGGCACCGAGAACCGGGTGGCGCTCACGACGTACTCCGTGTTCTCCGTCAGGAACGGCGAGGCATGCCCGCCACCCGAATTTGGAATCTCGATGATCTCCTCGGTCTCGAACTTGGTGAGATCGAGCCGGGCGATCCGGGGCGTGTTGTTGCCGTTGATGAAGAGCCACCGTCCGTCGTGCTCGCCATTCGTGGTCGAGAGCTGCGGATGATGGGCGTCGTCCCACGGCACCGAACCGAAGCTCGTGGCCAACATCGCTTTTGACTCTTCCGAGTATCCATACCCTTTTTCCGGATACTGGGAGAACACCGGGATTTGCTGGAGCAGCCGGCCGGACGGCAGTCCGTACACGGTCACCTGCCCGCTGAACCCGCCCGACATGAACGCATAGAATTCGTCGTATTGGCCGGGCGCCACGTACACTTTGGACGCCGCGTCACCACTGCCCCCAATCGGGCTTCCACTCTGGCCGGCGCAGCCCGCCAGCACCACCAACCCCAACGTCGCGACCCGCATCGTTCGATTCCTCCGTGTCATTGTGTTTTCACCGTTCCGGTAGCTTGGGTGCGGAGATATTCCACGACGGCCCGCGCTTCGCCGGTCGTCAGACCCTGATTGGCCATCATCGTCATCGCCTCGGCCAACAATTGCTTGGCCACCGGGTGCCGTTCGACCATTTCGTTCGGATTGAGAATCATGTTCATGGCGTAGGTCGGCGACCGACGGGTCAGCACCTCGCCTAACGCCGGGCCCACGTACTTCTCGGCCATCTTGTGGCACGCGGTGCATTTGGCGCCGAACACCTTCTGACCGGAATCCGCGAGGCCCTGATCCAGCACCCCAAGCACCAGGACATCGGTCACGGGACCGATCCCGTGCTCGAGCTGAAACGGCGTCAAGTCGCTCGCCAAAGCCCCGGCCGCCGGCGGGGCCGCCCCGGCATTGTCCTTCCCGCCGCACCCTGCCGCCATCGTCATCACCGCGACCGCCGCCAGAAAACCGCGCATACCCCCCCGCTCGTGAGTTGTCATCGGAGACTGCTGTGCTCCCGATGATCCTATCGCGGCTCCCGGCGAGATTTGATTAAGCCAACGTGAGGGGGTCTTTAGGGTCCATGCCAATCAACGACTTGCAGTGTCTAAATGTCATATTATCATGAGGTTATAGAAGTTATATGGCCATTCTCTCGCAAACGTCCGAGTATGCCCTCCGGGCCGCCACGGTCCTCGCCCAACACGAGGACCGTGGCCCCGTTCATGTCGCCGTCCTGGCCGACGCCCTCGAGGTGCCGCAGAACTATCTCTCGAAAACGCTCTCCCAATTGGCCCGCGTCGGGGTCTTGGACTCGGTCCGAGGCAAACACGGCGGCTTCCAGCTCGCCCGGCCCCGGAACGAAATCACCCTCTTCCAGGTCGTCGAGCCGTTCGAACGCTTCGAGTCAGTTCGCCGCTGTCTCCTGGGCCAACCGGAGTGCAACGCGAAGGCGGCCTGCCCGGCCCACGCGGCCTGGAGTGCCCTTGGCGACCGCGTGGTTCGGTTCCTCCGCCACACCACCCTCGCCGACCTGGCCAAAGGCCACACCCGATGGCCCAACCGGGCCGCGCTCAGGGGTAACCCCGGCTGATTGGCGGCCCCGGCAGTCCCGAGCGATATTGAACCATGCGAACAGCGTTCATTACCCTCGTGGTTTTGATGGCGGGCGGCAGTACCCTGACCGACAGAACCGCCCTCGAATGGTCCGGCCCGCCCGGAAGCAGCAAGCCATTCTTGAGTCGCACCGCCAAGGGCGACCTCATCCTCAGCTGGTTCGAGCCGCGGCCGGACCACCGCTACGCCCTTCGCGCCGCAAGCCGGTCCGGCGCCACCTGGTCGGAACCGGTCACCATCGCCGAAAGCGACAAGTTCTTCGTCAACTGGGCCGACTTCCCCTCGATCACGGAAACCGCGACGGGAACCTGGCTCGTCCACTGGCTGGAAAAGACCGCGACGAAAGCCTATGCCTACCACGTGAAGCTCGCCGCGTCCAAAGACCGGGGGCGGACCTGGTCGGCACCGGTCACCGTCCACTCCGATACCTCCGCCACCGAGCACGGCTTCGTCGCGATGGTTCCGCTCGGTACCGGATCGGTCGCGGTCGCGTGGCTCGACGGCCGCCAGATGACCGACAGCGCCGGCGCCATGTCCGTCCGGACCGCGTGGTGGAATCCCGGCGGAACCGTCTCAGGGGAGACGGTCCTCGATGCCCGAAGCTGCGAGTGCTGCCAAGTCTCGATGGCCGCCGCCCGCGGTGGCTTGGTCGTGGCCTATCGGGATCGGTCAGCCGAGGAGATCCGGGACATTGCCATCGTCCGTCAGGACGGAGCCCAATGGTCCGAACCCGCCAAGGTGGCGAACGACGGGTGGGTTTCGAGACAGTGCCCCGTGAACGGCCCCTCCATCAGCGCCACCGGCGACGCGGTGGGCGTAGCCTGGTTCACCGCCGCCAATGGGCTCCCGATGGTCAAGGCCGCGTTCTCGGCCGACGGCGGTCGAACGTTCGGAAAGCCGATTCGGATCGATGAGGGTAACCCGTTGGGGCGTGTGCACTTCCAGATGACGGGCCCAGGCCGAGGCGTGGTGACATGGCTCGAGGCCGAGGGCAATCAGGCCTTCTGGCGGGTTCGCGCGGTTGGCGGGGCGGGGGCCGACCGGGAGATCGTGACGGTCGCCTCCACCAGCCGGTCGCGAGACGGTGGTTTTCCCCGAACGGTTCTGGTGGGTTCGGATCTCTTCGTGGCCTACGCCGAGCCGGCCCCGGGTACCGCCGAACCCGGACGGGTCCGGGTCACGAAAGTCAGTCTAGCCAAATAGGCGATTCGCCCTTGCCTACCCCCGTTTCGGGGTGCACCTTTTTCGGCCCAAACCGGAACCCCGTTCCGGCTGGATAACGTTCACCCCCACGGTTGAGACGGAATCATGCGTTTGCTTCGTTCGGCACGAGTGCTGGCGGCGGCCCTCGCGGTCTTTGCGGCACCCACGCTCATGGCCCAGACCACGGGCACGGTTACGGGCAAGGTCAGCCGGGCGGATGATGGCGCCGCGCTGGCTGGGGTCGTGGTCGGGGTCCGCGGACCCGGCACCACGGCCGCCACCAACACCCAAGGCCGTTACGTGCTCGAGCGGGTACCCGCCGGCACCTACACGTTGGTCTTCCGGTGGCTCGGTTACAAACCGACCGAGGTGTCCGTGACAGTCACCGCCGGCGGCAGCGTCACGGCCGACGCCAAGATGGAAGCCCATCCGATCGCCTTGAATGACTTGGTGGTCACCACCGCCTCGAAGGCCCCGGAACGGGCCACCGAAGCGCCGGCCGCCATCTCGGTCATCGACGCCCGAACCCTTCAGACCACCTCGATCACCGGGCAGGCGCCGCTCGCCTTGGCCGCGGTCCCCGGAGTTGACCTGGCCCAGAACGGCGTCAACGACTTCAACGTCAACACCCGGGGATTCAACTCGTCGTTGAACCGCCGGGTGTTGGTGCTGATCGACGGCCGAGACGTGGCCACCGGGTTCCTGGGCAACCAAGAGTGGAATGCGCTCTCGATCCCAACCGAAGATATCGGTTCGATGGAACTCGTCCGGGGCCCCGGTTCGGCGCTCTACGGCGCCAACGCCTATGCCGGTGTACTCAACATCAAGACCCCCTCGGCCCGTGAAGTCGTCGGCACCAAGTTGAGCGTCGGAGGCGGCGGCCTGTCGACCGCCAAGGCCGACCTCCGGCACGCGGGTCTGCTGTATGACAGCCGGTTCGGGTACCGCGTCAACGTGGGTTACTATCGAAGTGACACCTGGTCGCGGTCCCGGACGCTGGCCGACGGTAGCGCCCTCAAGACCGAGTACGGACCCGCCACCGACTCCTTGAACTTCCGGAGCATTTGCTCGTCGTGTTCCCGGCGGGAACTCAGGGCCCTCAACGGTCAGAAGGCCGACCCGGCGACCGGGGCACTGACCGGCGACCGGGACCCGGTCAAGAGCACCTACGGATCAGCCCGACTCGATTACTACGCGGCCAACGGCGACGTGGCCACCGGTGAATTCGGGATGGCATTGGCCGAGAACGAAACCGCCGTCACCGGCATCGGCCGGGTCCAAATCACCAAGTCGATCCGGCCCTACACCCGGTTCAACTACGCCGCGAAGGCGTTCGACGTGATGACGTATTGGAACGGCCGCAATACCGAAGAGCCGCAGTACTCGCTCGCCTCCGGCGCGGGCCTCGAGGAACGGTCCGACATCTTCCACATCGAGGGCCAGCAGAAGAACACCTTCGCGGACGGCAAGGGTCGGTTCGTACTCGGCGGGTCCTTCCGCAATTACAGCCTCAACACCCAACGCACGCTGATCAATCGCCCCGACGATGACCGGAGCGACAACTACTACGCCTTGTTCAGCCAGTTCGAGTACAAACTCAGCGACGTGACCAAGATCGTGGCCGCCGGCCGGTACGATCTCGGCGGTTTGATCGACGCCCAATTCTCACCCAAGGCGGCCATCGTCTACACGCCGAGCGACCGGCATTCGTTCCGGTTCACGTTCAACAAGGCGTTCCAGACCCCGAACTATTCGGAGTTCTTCCTCAATGCCGCCGCCGGAGCGCCGGCCAACTTCTCGTTACTCGAAGCCGGTCTCCGGGCCAACCCGCAGTTAGGCCCCCTGCTGGCGGGCGTGCCGGCCGGACAGTTGTTTGACAACACTGCCGCCGTCCCGGTCCGCGCCCGGGGTAACAACAAGCTCCAAGTCGAGAAGAACACCGGCATCGAACTCGGCTATCGTGGCGATCTGACCGATCGGTTCTACTTCTCCGTCGATGCCTACTTGAACGTGCTGAAGGACTTCGTCACCGACCTGTTGCCCGGTGTCAATCCGGCCTTTCCCGCCTGGACCGCCCCGTCCGCCGTACCGGCCCCGGCCCGGGCCGCCCTCCAAAGCGCGGTCCGAAGCGCCTTGGTCGGGAATCCGGCCACCGCCACCGCCGGCCGGGGCCTGACCCGGCAAGAGGATGGCAAAACCGCGGTCGTCGTGTCGTATGCCAACGCGGGCAAGGCTACCCAGTACGGCTTTGAGTTTGCCGCGGGCCTCCAGTTGGCCGACGAGTTCCGGGTCGACGCGAACCTGACGATCTTCCGGTTCGACATCAACGAGCAGCTGGCCGGCGATCAGTTGCTTCCGAACACCCCAAGCTCGAAGGGGAACATCGCCGTGACGTACGCTGGCCGGAGCGGCCTCGATCTGGGCCTGAACCTCCGGGCCGTGAAGGGCTACGACTGGGCGGCCGGCGTGTTCGCGGGATGGATCGAACCCCAGGCGACGATCGACGCCAACGCCGGATTCGCGGTCAACAACAACCTCCGCGTCTACCTGGCGGCCAACAACCTCTTCGACCAGCAGCGGTACTCGATCTTCGGCGGCTCGGTCAACGGACGCCGCGTCCTCGGTGGCCTGACGACCCGATTCTAGCTCGTCGAAACACCCTCAAACCGAAGCGGGGCGGGCTCGATGCCCGCCCCGCTTTTTCTCTTCCTTGGGTCGCCTACCGGCCAAACAACGCCAAGCGGACGCCAACCGTTACCCGAATATCGTTCTGGGTCAACGATTGCGAGCGGCGAAGCGCCCCTCCCTGCCCGGCCACATCGAAGCTCGCGTTGTAGACGTAGTCCTCGGCGCTAATGGTGAGCGCGCTCCGCGACGTCATCCGAAACCCAATCGTCGCCCCGAGCACCGCCCCCAGGTTCGATCGATCCTTGACCAAACTCGGCACCCCCGACTTCTCCGTAAACCGACGGCTCACCGAAGCGATCCCGGCGTGAAACGTGATCGACGACGGCTCCGTGGTCGGTTTCATTCGATACACCAGCCGGCCGCTGATGGTCGTGACCTTGGCGTTGGTTCCCGACGGGGCACTGAGCTTCGACACTTGGAGCCCGCTCTTGCCGAGGCCGATGTCGGCCTCAACCCCGAGTTTTTCCGACAGACCAACCGCCAACCTGCCGCCCACGACCCCAAGCAGGGCCTGGGACTCAGGGTCGCGGAGCGGATCGAGCCCGGGACGAAGTAACAACTCGCGTCCAGGGCTCACCAATCCGAAGTAGGGCGTCACGGCAATGCTGATCGGACTCGGGCGCTGAGCCTCGGCCGCAGTTCCGAGGACCAGCAACGCTACCCCGACCATCGTGCGAATCGGACCCATTCGGCGCAACCTCAAGTAGGTAGTTGACATGAGTTTAACCGCTTCGGGGCCGGTACGGCTATTTTCCACCCCGGTTTCCTTTCATGACGCCTACCTCTTCGCCGGTCGACCCGGCCTGGCAGCCGTATCCCGGCGCCCTCGATCCGAGCATCCGCCTCTTGGTGCGACGGCGGGTCTTGAGCCCCCAGCTTCGGAACTTTCGCGACGTCATGGTCGCCTTGCCGCCTTCGTATGGCGTGACCACGACCCGGTACCCCGTGGTGTACATGCAGGACGGCCAAAATCTGTTTGATCCCGCCACCGCGTTTGCCGGCCACTGGCAACTCACCACGGTCTTGGCCGAACTAGCCGCCCGGGGGACCGAGGCCATCGTGATCGGGATCGCGAACCATGGCCGGAGCCGGCTCTACGAATACAGTCCGTTTCCCGATTCAGTCCGGGGCGGCGGGGGCGGCGACCGTTACCTCGCCTTCCTGGCCGAGACCCTGAAGCCGATCATCGACCGGGATTTTCGAACCAACCCCGCCCGGTCCCAGACGGCGATCGCCGGATCCTCGATGGGCGGCCTCATCAGCCTGTATGGGCTCTACCGGTTTGCCGACGTGTTTGGCGCGGCCGGGGTCATGAGTCCGTCGCTCTGGTATGCGGGACGGTCGATCCTCGACTACGTCGACACCTGGTCCACCCTGGCCGTCGGGCGCCTCTATCTCGACATTGGACTGCAAGAGCCGAAAGGGGCCATCTCCGACACCCGGGCCCTCCGCGACCTGCTGGCCAAACACGGACCCCAGACGGCGCCGACGATCGAGTACGTGGAAGACGCCGGGGGCATCCACGACGAAGCCACCTGGGGCCGCCGATTCAGCCGCTGTTTGCCCTTTCTGACGGGCCATACCACCCCCTGACCGGCGACCGCTTCCCGCCGCTCTCCAACCCCCGTACATTCGCAGAGTATCTGGGGAGCCGGGTGGACGCCCGGGGCCCACCCGACCCTCCGCAGGGACGTAATCCGCCATGCCGTCAGATCAAAAGAAGATCGGCCTCATCGTCGGCCGCGAATGGAGCTGGCCGCCGGCGTTCATCGAAGAAGTGGCCAGCCGCAACCAAGGCGTTGTTGCCGAGTATGTGACCCTCGGAGCGCCCCGGATGGACGCGGCGCCGGAGTATCGCGTCATCATCGACCGGATCTCCCATGAGGTGCCGTTCTACCGCACCTTCTTGAAACACGCGGCCCTCCAGGGCACTACGGTCGTCAACAACCCGTTCATGTGGACCGCCGACGACAAGTTCTTCGGCGCCACCTTGGCGACCTCGCTCGGATTGGCCCATCCCAAAACCATGGTGCTGCCGAACAAGGAGTACGTTCCCGGTATCGTCCATTCGGAAAGTCTCCGCAATCTGCAGTTTCCGCTCGACTGGCAAGCCATTGTTGACCACGTGGGCTTGCCCTGCATCCTGAAAGACGCCCACGGCGGCGGCTGGAAAGAGGTCTATGTCTGCAAGAGCCTCGAGGAGCTGATCTACAACTACGACCGCTCCGGCCTGCTGACCATGATCGTCCAGGAATTCATCGAGTGGGACGAGTTCGTGCGGTGCCTCTGCATCGGGCAGGAAGTGATCTATCCAATCAAGTACGATCCCAAAGCCCGGAAGTACCACCCCGAACTCGATTTCCTTCCGCCCGCCCTGCATCAGCGGATCGTCGCCGATTCGCTGACCTTGGTCCGGGCGTTAGGGTACGACATGAATTCGATCGAATGGGCCGTCAAGGACGGGATTCCCTACGCCATCGACTTCATGAATCCGGCACCCGACATGGACATCTATTCGCTGACGCCCGCCCATTTCGAGTGGGTCGTCAAGGCCATGGCCGACATGGCCATTCGTCTGGCCAAGGCGCCGCCGGCCACGCTCCGGCCGAGTTGGGAGAATTTTCTGAAGGGACGATCGGTTCGGCCATGACCGAGGCCGCCATCGAGGCGTGGCACGAGAGCGCCACCCAACCCATCGGCGCCGAATCGGGCGAGTGGCTCAATGCCGAACTGGCCAAACGGGGCTTGATGTTCGGCGAGCGGCCCCTCTGCACGGTCATCCGTCCCCGGTTTCTGGCCCGGCCCGAGTACGATCTGATGCGCCAGCGGATCGCCGTGCTCCTCGGGGCGTTCAACACCGCCCTCGAGGCGGCGCTGGCCAATCCGGCCGTCCTCGACCAATTCCGCCTCGAAGACTGGGAACGAACCTTGGTGCTCGAGGATCCGAGGACGGACCCCTCGCCCGTGTCCCGGCTCGACGCCTTCTTCTCGCCCGATGACGGGCAGCTTCGCTTTACCGAATACAACGCCGAGACCCCGGCGGGCTCGGCCTACAACGACGCCCTGACCGATCTCTTTCTGGCGCTCCCGATGATGCGGGATTTCCGGCGCCGGTTTGCGGTGAGCCCGGTCCCGGCCCGTCATAACGTGCTCCATTCACTGCTCAAGGCGTATCAGCGATTTTCGGGCGGGCGGACCAAACCGACCATCGGAATTCTCGACTGGAAAGAGGTGCCGACGATGAGCGAGTTCCTGCTCTATCGGGACTATTTCCAGTCGGTCGGCATCCAGTGCGTCATCGGCGATCCCCGCGAAGTCGAGTATCGGGGGGGCGCTCTCTACTCGGATGGCGTCAAGATCGATCTCATTTACAAGCGGGTCCTGATCAACGAGCTCATCGCCGATGGGGGCCTCGACCACCCGATGGTGCGGGCGGTGCGAGACGGCGCCGTCTGCATGACGAACCCGTTTCGGTGTAAAATTCTCCACAAGAAGGCCAGCCTGGCGGTCCTCTCCGACGAGCGAAACGCCGGGCTGTACTCCGCGGCCGAACGAGAGGTCATTGCGGCGCATGTCCCGTGGACCCGGGTGGTGGAGGATCGAAAGACCGTGATCGACGGCCGGCCGATCGACTTGCTGCCCTTCGTGGCCGGCAACAAGGACCGCCTCGTCCTGAAGCCGAACGACGACTACGGGGGCGCCGGCGTGGTGCTCGGTTGGGAGGTCGACGTCGCGACCTGGCAGACCGAGGTGGCCAAAGCTCTGGCGCATCCCTCCATCGTCCAGCAGCGGATCGGGCTGCCGTCCGAATCGTTCCCGAGCTTGGTCGACGGCAAGGTCGTCCTGGCCGACCGGATCGTCGACACGGCGCCGTTCTGCTTCGATGGCTCGTTTGCCGAGGGCTGCTTGACCCGCGTCTCGACCGCCTCGCTCGTGAACGTCACCGCCGGCGGCGGATCCACGGTCCCGACCTTGGTGGTCGAGCCCCGCGTTCCCTAGGCCCCAAACCCGTGAAGCCATGAAACCGCCAAGCCTAACGATCGGGATCGAAGAAGAGTACCAGATCATCGATCCCAAAACCCGGGAACTGCGTTCCTACATCACCGAGATCCTGAAAGAGGATTCCGTGGTGCTCGGGGAGGTCAAGCCCGAGCTTCATCAATCGATGGTCGAGGTCGGCACCAAAGTGTGCCGGACCCCGGCGGAAGCCCGGGCGGAGCTGGTCCGGCTTCGGGGACTGGTCATGGATTTGGCGGGGAAGAACGGCCTCAAAGTGGCGGCCGCCGGCAGCCATCCGTTCTCGAGCTGGATGGAGCAAGAGATCACTCCGCTCGACCGATATCTCGGCGTCAAAGAGGACCTCCAGGAATTGGCCCAGCGGCTGCTGATCTTCGGCACCCATGTCCATATCGGCATCGAAGATCGCGAGTTCTTGATCGAGGCCATGAATGCGGCCAGTTACTTCATGCCGCACCTCCTCTGCCTCTCCACCAGCTCGCCGTTCTGGCTCGGCCGAAAGACCGGCCTCAAGTCTTACCGGAGCATCGTATTTCGAAGTTTTCCCCGGACCGGGATTCCCCGGGAATTGCACTCCTGGGGCGAGTTCGAGGACATCATCAATACCTTGGTCGAAACCAAGAGTATTCCCAACGCCTCGAAGATCTGGTGGGACATCCGGCCCAGCTGGAGCTACCCGACGCTCGAGATGCGGATCTGCGATGTCTGTACCCGCGTCGACGAGGCCGTGTGTGTCGGCGCGCTGTTCCAAGCCATCATCGCCAAGGTGTACAAGCTCCGGCGCGACAACTTGAATTGGCGGAAGTATTCGGCTGCATTCATCGAGGAAAACAAGTGGCGGGCCTGCCGGTACGGGCTCGACGGCAAGTTGATCGACTTCGGCAAGGGAATCGAACTCCCGGCCCGGAGCCTGATCCGCGAGATGATCGAGTGGTTCGTCGACGACGTCGTCGATGAGCTTGGCAGTCGGAAGGAAATCGAGTACGCCTTTCACATCCTTGAAAACGGGACCAGCGCCGACCGGCAACTGGCCACCTACGAACGAACCGGCGGCGACCTCCATGCCGTGGTCGACCAACTGATTGCCGAGACCGAAGAGGGGATTCGCTAGTGCTGGCCCGTCCCTTGCTGCCAGATTGGATCAAGCCACTATGAAGAAACTCGACCGGCGCCCCATCATCGGGGTCACGACCCAGACGCTCCACTCGATCGACGGCATCCCCGAGGGACTGCCTCAGTCGGTGGTCATGAACCAGCGCTACTACGTCGCGGTCGCCTTGGTAGGGGCGGCGCCGATCTTGATCCCGCTGCTCGACGACGAACCCGAGGCCCTCCGGGCCGTCTACGAGGCCTGCGACGGTATCATGATTCCGGGCGGCGTCGATATGGACCCCGAACGTTTCGGCGAGGAGCCCCACGCCAAACTCGGCCGAATCGATCCGGCCCGCGACCGGGTGGAACTCCAACTGACCGAGTGGGCCGTCGAGGACAAACGCCCGCTCCTCGGCCTCTGCCGGGGTCTCCAAGTCATCAATGTCGCGCTCGGCGGGACCCTCTATCAGGATCTCGACGACCAGTATCCGAACGCCATCAAGCACGACTACTTTCCGACCTACGGCTTCGAGCGCGATCACCTCGCCCACGACGTGACCTTGACCCGGGGATCGCGCCTCCGGCACTTGTATGAGAAGGACCGAATTCCCGTCAACAGCATGCACCACCAAGGGATCAAGACTCTGGCCCCGAGCCTCGTGGCAAGCGCCGTGGCCCCGGACGGTTTGATCGAAGCGGCGGAATCGACCAACGACCACTTCCTCGTCGGCGTCCAGTGGCACCCCGAGGTCTTCGAACTGTCGGATCCCAACACCCGGCACGTGTTCCGGGAGTTCATCAACGCCGCGGCGGCCTTCCGCAATACCTAACGCGCGGCCCCCGACCCTGGCACCTCTCTTGCCCCCCATGGGTCGGCAATGCCCACATCTTTCTCGCGTCTTGCATTCATCGGAGCCCTCGGCCTAACGGTCCAGGGCCGGATCCCGCCGGCCACCGCGCAGAGTTCTGCAGCCCTGGCCATGACGACCGTGAGCCGGCCGCTGGTCGAGTACCTCAGAAACGAAAGCGGCGGCCGGGTCAAGGTCTCCGCGCTGACGGCCGATTCCGTTGCCATCGAAGCTGTTAGGCTGGAGTTGCTGGAGAGCGCCGCGGCGATCCGCCGGGGCGACTTTCAGAGTATCAGGATCTTTCGGAACGACCTGCCGGCCGTGCAGGTTCTTGCTCGGCTCCGTGCCGTCATTCGATGCACGGTCCGGATTCAGTCCCGCGGGGGCGAGCTCGTCCTGTTGAGCGACGACAACGGAGCCGTCGCCGCCATCCATCAACTGCTGGCCGGCGAGCCGCCCGGGCGGGTCCGACTCTAGGCGAAAGGCCTTAGATTCAGGCGATGCTCTGGTATATCGCCGCCGGATCCGCCCTCGGGGGAGTTGCCCGGTACCTCGTCGCCTTGGCGTTCCACCGGCCAACCCCGCTCCCGATTGGGACCCTGCTCGTCAACATCACCGGCTCGCTGCTGCTCGGGTTCCTCGCCCGATACGCCACCTCGTCTGCCGGGTGGTCTCCTGAAATCCGGGCGTTCCTGACCATTGGGTTCTGCGGGGGCTATACGACGTTCTCGACCTTCAGTCTCGAAGTCGCTGAACTCCTCCGAGTCCATGCATACGGTCGTGCGGCGGGGTACGCCGGTCTGTCAGCCGGTCTCTCAATCGGTGCCGTCATCGTTGGATTCAGCGTGGCGGACTGGTTGCGAGGCCCGGTCCAAGGGTCCTGACGAACGTCGCTCGCGGGCTACAATCGGTGTGGCGCCCCTGGGGCTCGCTCCCGTCCCCATGGGATCGGCGGTCTCGGATCACCGACTCAAGTTGTTGTTGGAGAATGAGGTGCGGGTCCGAGGCTGGGCCCGCCGCAGGCGGCATGACGATTGCCCAATAGCAGGTCGGCGACGGGCCGTCGGTCCGGAGCCTCCCCCAGACGAAACGTCGGATCCCCCCGGTCCGGCGTTTCGTCGCGCTATGGGATCAACACGATCTTCCCGTAGGCCCGGGCCCCCATGATGACTTCGTGGGCCCGGGGCGCCTCGGCCAACGGCAACTCTTGGCCGATGACCGGGACGAGGGCCCGCTGCTCGAGACCGGCGCTGATGTCGGCGTACACCGTGGCGAGCTGCTCGGGACCAACCCCCCACAGGAACACGCCGGTCACGGTCAGATCCTTCGCCATGATCTTCCGGGGATCGATCTCGATCCGCCCCCGGTTTCCGATCACGACAATCCTGCCTCGCGGGGCCACCAGGTCGAAATCATGATCCAGGTTTTCGTTGGCCAGCATTTCGAGCACCACGTCCGGGCCCCGGCCGTTGTTGGCGGCCGCTTTGATCTGGTCGAGATACAACGCTTCCCGGTGCCCGACGGCAAAGTGCGCTCCATTGGCCCGCACCAATTCGAGGCCGTCAGGGCTCCCCGCCGTACCGATCACCTTGAGACCCTTCCAACGGGCCAACTGCAGGGCCGCGGTGCCGACCCCGCCGCTCGCGCCGTGAACCAGGACGATTTCACCCGGTTGGGCCGCCGCCTTCAGGAACAGCCCGACGTAGGCGGTGGCATAGGGAACCCCTAACGCCGCGCCCTCGGAGAACCCGACATGGGCCGGCAACCGGTACACTTGATGCGCTTCGCACACGGCCATCTCGGCGTAGGACCCGCCGGTCTGGCCCGCGGCCGTGCCGTGAAAGAAGACCCGGTCGCCGGCCTTCCACGGATTGGGTCCGTCGCCCACCCCGACAATCACGCCGGCGCCGTCCGAACCCGGCGTGTACGGCAACGTGGGCAGAGCGCCGTAGCGGCCGCTTCGGATGTAAGTCTCCACCGGGTTGACGCCCGCGGCGTGGACTTTGACCAGGACCTGCCCGGGCCTGGGGACCGGAACGGAAACCTCTTCCACCACCATGACCGATGGATCGCCAAACCCGTGAACTCTGATCGCCCGCATGGTGAGCCGCTCCTATCGGTTGCCCTGCCGTAAGTACTGATCGCTGCCGGTAGCCCAATCGTCTCGCCGAGGGCCAAAGAGGTCCGTGGCCTCGGTTTCCTCGATGGCCTCCGCCATGTGCGGGGCTTGGGACGGGATCCGAATCACCGACCCGGCCGGGACCTCGAACGGCTGGCCGGCGACCGTCAAGCGAAGGTGACCCCGACGAACCCACGTCAGTTGCTCGCTCTCGTGTTGATGGGTCGGCACGATGGCGCCCTGGCGGAGCAGGAAGTTGCAAACCGTAGCCCGCTCGCCGGACACGAACGCCCGGTCGATCAACGGCGTCAGCGGTTCCTTCGGAACCTCCGCCCACTGCACCAGTCGCGCCGGGTTGTCCTCGGTGGCCGGATTCTCGAACCCCGATGGCTGGGAGGGCTGGTTCGTGAAGTACGAGTCCGATCGGTCGAGCCAGTCGTGCCGGATCGGGCTGAAGACATCCATTTCATAGGTGTCCTCCAGCGCCACCGCCTCATGGGCAACCCACGACGGGATCACCAGCATCTGGCCGGGGCCCACGACGATGGACTGGCCGTTGATGATGAACTTGAGGGCGCCGGAGAACACCAGGGAATGCTGCTCGGCCTCGTGTTTGTGATAGGGGACGACGCAGCCCTTCTTGAGTCGGATGTGACCCGCCATCACCTTGTCGCCGGTGATGACTTGACGGGAAATCATGTCGGTAACGGCTTCGGTCGGAACATCAGTCCAGCGGAACAGCCGGGTAGTGCCGAGATCCATGGTCGAGGCTCACGGGTCGAAGGGTCGGGGAGTAGGACGCCTGGGATAGTAGGCCCCGCACACGCTGGGAGCAAATCGGCCGGGGACGGCTGGCCCAGCCCAGCTTCGGCCGCTATCATCTGACCCATGTTGACACTCACGCTCGACGATTTTCGGCAAGCCCGCACCCGGATCGCCCCCCACATCCACCACACGCCGTTGTTACGAAGCCGTCAGCTGTCGGAGCTGACCGGCTTCGACATCCGGCTCAAGGCCGAGATGTTCCAGCGGGTCGGTTCTTACAAGTTCCGCGGACCCTTGAACCGGTTCACGTTCCTGACCGAGGAAGAGAAACGCCGCGGCGTGGTCTGCTCGTCGGCCGGCAATCATGCCCAAGGTGTTGCCTTGGCCGCCCGGATTCACGGCATCCGCGCCGTCGTTTGTATGGCCGAGAACGCCACCCCCGCCAAGATCGCCGCCACCCGGGGGTACGGCGCGGAGGTCGTGCTCCACGGCCGAATCTGGGACGAGGCCAACGAGCGCGCTAAAGAGTTGGTGCGCTCCGAGGGCTTGGTCTACATCAGCCCGTTCGATGACCCCAATCTGATCGCCGGCCAGGGTACCTTGGGTCTCGAGATCGTCGAGGACTGGCCCGAGGTGGACGCCGTCATCGTTCCGATCGGGGGCGGCGGGCTGATCTCCGGGGTGTCCATGGCGGTGAATAGCCACAATCCGGCCGCCCGGGTCATCGGCGTCGAGTCGTCCGACGGGCCGGCCATGAAGGAAAGCCTCGCGGCGGGCCGGGTCACCACCATCGATTGCCGGACCATCATCGACGGCCTCCGCGTCAAAACGGTCGGTGATCTCACGTTCTCGGTCTGCCAGCGGTTCGTCGATGAGATCGTGACGTTGCCCGACCGCGAGATCTTCGAGGCCGTCCTCTGGATCATGGAACGTTGCAAACTCGTGCCGGAGGCCGCGGCCGCCGCCCCGGTGGCCGCCCTCCTCAAGGACCTCGTTCATCTCGCTCCCGGCTCCAAAGTCGTCTGCGTCCTGAGCGGCGGGAACCTCAACCTCGATCAACTCCGGGGATTATCATGGAATTGAAGTGTGCCACCGCGCTCCTCGCCCTGGTCGTGATCACCGCGCCCGCCGAGGCGCAAACCTACGACGTCGTCATTCACGGCGGGCGGATCGTCGACGGCACCGGCGCCCCCTGGTACCAAGGCGATGTCGGCATCAAGGACGGCAAGATCGTGGCGATCGGCCGGCTGAATCCCGCCGCCGCCCGCCGGGCCATCGACGCCTCCGGGAAGGTGGTGACCCCGGGCTTCATCGATATGATGGGACAGACGGCGGCGCCCTTTATCCGGGACCCCGCCACCGCGTTCAATCTGCTGAGCCAGGGCATCACCACCCTCAACGCCGGTGAAGGCGGCAGCGACGCCCCGCTGGCCGGCAAGGAGGCCGCCGACCGGGGCTGGAGTACGACGCGCGAATTCTTCACGAAACTCGAACAGGCCGGCATGCCGATGAATATGGTCCAGACCGTGGGCCATACCCAAATCCGGGAAATCGTCATCGGAGACAAAGACCGCCAGGCCACCCCCGCGGAGCTGGAACGGATGCGGGGCTATGTCCGCGAGGCCATGGAAGCCGGAGCCATCGGGGTGTCGACCTCGTTGATTTATCCGCCCGCCATCTACGCCTCCGAGGAGGAGATCGCCGAGCTGACCAAAGTGGCCGGGACCTACGGCGGCCGCTACTTCACCCACATGCGGAACGAGGGCGACCGGCTCCTCGAAGCCATCGACGAGGCCCTCCGGATCGGCAAGACGGCCGGCACCCCGGTCCACATCTATCACCTGAAGACCGCCGGCCAGGCCAATTGGGGCAAGATGGACCAGGCCCTCGCCCGGATCAAAGCCGCCCGAGCCGCCGGCCAGCAAGTGGCGGTCGATGTCTATCCCTACATCAACAACGGGCTCGGCATCCGGGCCCTGCTCCATCCGCGGCATGCCGCCGAGGGTCAGGACGCTCTCCTGGCCAAGCTCGACAACCCGGCCACCCGGGCCGAGATGCGGCGGGAAATGGAGTCGCTCGGTGGATGGGAGAACTGGTTTGCCCACGCCGGGAAGGACTGGGACCGGATCGTGGTGGCCGGATTGGGGAAGACCGCGTATGCCCAGTACAACGGACAGACCGTGGGCGCCATTGCCCTGGCCACCAAGAAAGACCCGTGGGACATCTTCTTCGAAATCGCCAAATTCGAGGTCTTCGCGATGCCGCAGAGCATGTCGGAAGCCAACAAGATGAAGGCGATGCGGGAAGAGTTCACCTCCTTCGACACCGATGCCGGGCCGGCCGCGACCGGATACGCCGTCCACCCCCGGGGATTCGGGGCGTTTCCGCGAATCTTCTCCCGGTATGTCCGCGACCTCGGCGTCCTGTCGCTCGAGGCCGCCGTGCAGCGGGCCACCGCCGGAGCGGCCAACGAGATCATGGCGTATGACCGGGGCCGGATCGCCATCGGACTCGCCGCTGACATCGTGGTGTTCGACCCGGCAACCATTCGGGACCGGGCCACCTTCGCCGAGCCGATGGTGGCCTCGGAGGGAATCAGCCAGGTGCTGGTGAACGGGCAAGTGGTGCTGGAGAATGGGAAATACACCGGCGCCAAGCCCGGCCGGGTTCTTCGGGGCCCGGGATACCGGCCCTGACCGCCGCCACGGGATCTCCATGCTGATGACCTCCCGCCGGAGCCTGCTCGCCGCCGGAGCCGCCGTCGTCGGCCTCCCCGCGTGGCTCCGCGCCGAGGTGTTCGGCCGCCGGCCGTGGACCGCGCGCCCCTATCTCGACCTGGCGCTCCGCACGGCGCGCTGGATCGAAGCGAGCCGCCAAGAGACGGCCGACGGCATTCGGTACCCGGCCGATCCCCTCAAGCCTGAATCGGTCGGGCTCGACTTCTACAACGGGATGCCGGGCATCGTGGCGTTCTACGCCGCGCTCCATCACGCCACCCGAGACCCAGCCTGGCTGGCCGCCGCGGAGGCCGGGGGCCGGTACCTCCTGCATGCGGTGGCCACCGAAGGCGACCAACTCGACGGCGGACTCTACACCGGTCTGGCCGGCATCAGCTATAGCCTGAATTGCCTCCACCGCGGCACCTCGAACCCCAAGTGGGGCGCCGAGGCCCGGCGCCTGATCGAGCCCGTGGGAGCCCGCGCGGAGACGACGGATTCGTGGGACATCATCAGCGGTCTCGCCGGGACCGGGCTCTTCCTGCTCTCGACCGGATCAGTCGACCTGGCCACCAAAGCCGGCCACCGATTGCTCGCCGCGGGCGAACCGGCCGAGGGCGGCATGATGTGGTTTCCCGGTGGCTCGTTGCGAAGGAACTATCCGAATTTCTCCCACGGCACGGCGGGTGTCTCGTATTTCTTGGCGTCGCTCTATCGCCAAACCAAGGAACCAGCGTTCCTCGACGCCGCCCGGAAAGGGGCCGCGTACCTCGAGGCCGTCGCCACCACCCGGGACGGCGCCACCCGGATTTTCCATCAAAGCGGCGGCGAAGACCGGTACTACCTCAGTTGGTGTCATGGACCGGTGGGGACGGCCCGGTTGTTCTATCGACTCCACCAGATCACCGGCGAGCCGCGGTGGTCGGCCTGGGTCGACTCACTGACCCGCGGCGTGGTCGACAGCGGCGTGCCCGAGCAACGGACCACCGGGTATTGGAACAACGTCAGCCAATGCTGCGGCAACGTCGGGATCGGACAGTACACGATCGACCTGGCTCGGTACCGGCAATCGAAGGCGGACCCGGCGTATCAACGACGAATCATTGACGACACCACCCGCCGGGCCACCGACGACGAGGCCGGTCTCCGGTGGGCGCAAGCCGAGAACCGAACCCAACCGGACAACGTCGTGGCGCAGACCGGGTTCATGCAGGGGGCCGCGGGAATCGGGACGTTTCTTCTCCAACTAGACGCCCTCGAGCAGGGAGTCCGGTGGGCCTTTCCGTTACCAGACACCCCGTTCGCCGGATAGTCGGCGATCCGAGCGCAGTAGGACCGGTTTAGAACTCGGTCCGAATCGTCACGATCACGCTGCGGCGTGATTCCGGCCTGAAGAACGAGGTGTTTGACGCCTCGGCGTAGAGCGCATTGGTCAAGTTCGCGACCGCCACGCCGAGAGACGGGTTCATGCCGCCCAACCGGCCCAGTCGAAACTCGCCCCGGGCGGTGTGCACCGTGAAGGCCGGCAACCGGTCCCCAACGGGATTGGCAACGAGAACCAGATCCTTCCGTTCCCCCTGGTGGCGCACCTCATAGCCGACGAACAGGCGGCCCTTCGGGTCA
This sequence comes from Gemmatimonadota bacterium, assembly GCA_031375485.1. Classification (GTDB taxonomy): domain Bacteria; phylum Gemmatimonadota; class Gemmatimonadetes; order Gemmatimonadales; family GWC2-71-9; genus SHZU01. The sequence continues at coordinate 47,135 of JANMHX010000316.1, forward strand.
CGCCACGAGACCTGCCCCCCCACCTTGCTGCCGTAACTGTCACCGACCGGAATGTTGGTGTCGGGATTCTTGGAAGTCAGTTTCGTGGCGTGGCCAAGCACCTCGAACCCGTGAGCCAACCGCACCTCAGCCAGCGCTTCAAACCCGCGATCCCGCAGCCGCTGGATGTTCTGGTTCTGGAACGCCGGGAAGTTTCTGATCTTGGTACCGAGTGGCACGATCCGGATGCCGTCGGTAATCGTGTTGGAGAAATACATCAGTTCCCCGTACCAGCGGTCGGTTCGAATCTTGACCCCGAAATCGATGTTCAAGCTGGTTTCGGGAGTCAGGTTCCGATTGGCCGTCAGGTACCCGTTACCCTCGGCGGTCACGCCGTCGAAGTACCGCTCAACGAGGTTGGGCGCCCGGAACGCCCGGCCTGCCGTCGCCACCAGATTGATCCGGTCCGTCACCGCATATTGACCGCTGATCCCGCCCACCAAGGTTTGATTGCTGGCGGAAATGCCCCCGCGGCTCCGGGCGAGCCCCGGTGTCTGGCGGGTTTCCGACCCGATGGCCTGGCCCCGAAGACCCAGGCCCAAGGTGAAGCGGTCGTGGAGCCGGAGTTCAGCTTGGGTAAAAAGACCGGTGCTCCAGGCATTGGCGTTCGGAATGGTCGGGGCAGTGGTTGACCGGACCCGGGGCGGGCCGAACCCGTTGGTGGTCGTCGTGCTCGAATCCGTGTTCGTCGATCGGTCGAGGTACCAGTCGACGCCGTAGGTCAGGGTATGGCGGCCGCCGAATACCTTCGCGGCCTCGAGTCGCGCCCCGACGGTGTTGATATCGGTGATGTTCCGGCTCCGAATCGCCAATCCGGCGGTGGGCGGGAGCGGGGCACCGAACGGAATGTCGATCTCCTGCTCGAAGATTCGGTGATTGGCGGTTCGGTAGATCGTGGCCGAGAAGCGGTCCGCCACGGGGGAGCCTAACGCCACGGCACGATAGCCCGCAGTGATCCGCGTCACGCCTTGGTCGGGATACAGCAGGCGAACCTTCACCCCGGACGTGTCACCGAGCACCGGCCCGTCGACGTAGCCGAATCCCGCATCGCGGGCATCGTACCGGGACACCCGGAGGGTCACTTGGTGCCGGTCGGACACGTCGTAACTCGCACTGGCGGAGTAGGTCTGATCGGTGACACCGGTATCGTTGACCTTGGCGTCCTGCGGCAGACTGAGGCGGCCGAATCGACCGGCCGGGGCCAGGTACGCATCGGCACTTCGGTAGCCGGCGCCGAACAGGAATCCAAGCTTCCCGGTCCGGCCGCTCGTGAGCGCGTGGATCAGGTTCTGCCCGTCGGCAGAGCTCCGGCGATACAGCACCGAACCCCGAATGCCGGTCTGACCGGCACCGGGCGGCCGCAGGGTGATTTGATTGACGATGCCCCCAATCGCGTCGGTGCCGTAGAGGACGGACGCCGGGCCCCGGACGATCTCGACCTGGCTGATCCCGTTGATATCGGTGAACGCCGGGAGCTCGCCGAAATCCTGCTGACGGCGGGAGTTGTTGAGACGGATGCCGTCCTCGGCCAAGAGGATCCGTTGCCCGCGTTGACCCCGGATGGCCAAACGGGTCTGGTTCGGGCCGACCCCGGTGACGTCAACACCGGGGAGGTTTCGGAACAAGTCGCCGACACCGTTGGGAGCCTCGCGGCGCACCACCCCAGAATCGATCACCAACACGGGGTTCGCCGTCATGAACACCGGCCGGGCCTGCCGGGTGGCGGTCACCGTAATCGGAGCCAGCTTGGTCAGCCCCCGAACTGGGGTCGGCTTGGCGGCGGAAGAATCGGATTGTTGGGCAGTCAGCCCGATCGGGTATCCGCAGGCAACGAGCGCCGCAGCGGTCGAGAGGAAACGAAGAGTCGGCATGGCCCCAATTTGGCGGAGCAACTCGGGGTCTGGACACCGAAAGGCTACGGTGAGAACCGCCCCGTATTTCTACGGGTCATTCGCCCAGCAGACGGGCCTCGATGGCGAACCGGGCCAGGCCGGCGGCACTGGAGATCCCGAGCTTCCGGATCAGACTCTCGCGATAGGACTCCACCGTCCGGACGCCCACGCCAAGATCGCCGGCAATTTCTTTGTTGGTTTTCCCGCTGGCCACGCCGATCAGCACGTCCCGTTCCCGCCGAGTCAACAGGTCGAGTCGCTGAGCTCCGGCGGCGGCCAGGATCGGAGCCGCCGTTTCGGTCGGCTCGGCGGCCAGGCGCTCGAAACGGCTCTCACCGCGAGCGATCGCGGCAACGGCGTCCCGCAACTGCGCCGGTAACGAGTCCTTCGGGAGATAGCCGTGAGCGCCGGCCCGGACACTCTCGAGCACGTACTCGGCGTGGCGATGGACGCTCAGCATCAGAATCCGGGCGGCCGGGACCCGGTGCCGAAGGACACCAGCCACCTCGATGCCATTTTGTCCCGGAAGATTGATGTCGAGCACGACCACATCCGGTTGGTGCTGGACGGCGAGATCGATGCCGGCCTCGCCGCTGCCGGCCTCGCCAACCACCTCGAAGGCGGGAGGGCCAAGCACCTGCCGGAGGCCCTCCCGGACCAGCGGATGGTCATCGACCAGCAGCACTCGAATGGCGGGATCGGTCACGGTACCTCGGGGAGTTCGATGGCCAACGAAAGCCCCGAGGGGACTCCCTGCGAGAGGACGACGCTTCCGCCCAGTGTCTCGATTCGTTCCTGCATCCCAAAGAGACCGGAGCGACCCGGACGGCCGCCAGGCCGGTTCAGTTCGGCTGGAGGTATCCCGACACCGTCATCGTCGATGGTGAGGCAGATCCGGCCCTCACGCCGGACCAACCCGACTCGGACCCGGGCGGCCTGGGCATGCCGCGCCACATTGGCCAAGCCCTCTTGGACAGCCCGGAACATCGCAAGTTCTGCCGCCGGACCGACCCGCGGCAGATCGCCATCCGGGATCGTGAACGACACCGGAACCCCGCTCCACTCTTGGAAATCAGCAACCAAGGCCCGCAGGGCGGGGACGAGACCAAGGTCATCGAGCAACGCGGGGCGGAGGTCTTCCGCGACGTTCCGAATGGTGCGGCTGCCGACATCGACCAATTCCAGCAGCCGGTCGAACCGGGGTGCGAGCGCGGCCGATGCCACTTCCCTGAGCGTGCCGAGTTGGAGTTTGAGCGCCGAGAACACCTGCGCCGTCTCGTCGTGGAGCTCCCGGCCGATCCGGCGCCGTTGATCTTCGTGTTGTTGGATCATCCGGACCGACAGCCGTTCGAGCTCAACCTGTCGCTGCGCCAACGTTCGGCTCAAGTCGGCCTTGTGGAGCGCCGCCCCGATCTGCGCGCCCACGGCGGCCAGAATGCTCTGGTCGAGCACCGCAAACGCGGCCGCCACCTCGCCGGCCACGACCAAGGCCATCGGCGTGCCCCCGACCCGGCCTAACGGGATGCCGGCCAGGAACGCGGGGGCGGCCGGATCGGCCGAGCGCCCGCCTTCGAGCACCGACGCGCCGCCCCGAAACACCTCCGCCGCCACGGCCGCCACCCGGACGGGCAGTTGCCCGGCCCACGACTCGGCCGCCCCGGAACCGCGAACCAATTCCGGCCCCGACAGCCCGGAACGGAGGACCCCAGCGCCCCGAACGCCCCGGAGGCCAAGCGGGCGCTCGAGGAGCGTGCCGATGCTCTCAGATCCCCCGGGGCCCAGATCGGCAGAGAGCGCCGTCAGGGTTCGAAGTCCTTCTTGAAATTCCTCGAGCACGAGCATCAGGATCCCGATCCCGGTGGCCAACACGAACAGGGCGTCGACAAAATAGCCCCAGGGATTCCAGGCGCCGCGGGCCCGAAGAAACGGGTAATCGAGATGGTGCAGGGCCCACAGACCGAGAGTGATGGCCAGAAAACGAGCCGATGATGACCCGGTCTGGGTTCGATACCGCCAGAAAACCCAGCCTGTCCATACCGTTGTCACACTCAGGAACACGACCGTGGTTCCGGCCGCCAACGCAAAATTGTCGAGTCCGAAGATCGCGACGTACGCCCAAACCACCGGGAACCCGAGCAGCCCGAGGTACCGCGGCCGCCAAGGGAGCTGGCGTTCGAAGACCAACGCCGCATAGAGCAGCGCCAGCGCCGTCCACCCGGTGACTACCTGGTGGACATAGAGGAAGGCCCAGGTGGCGGTCAGCAGGAATGAGACGATGGCCCCAAGCCCGAGGCCATAGAGGCCAAACGCCACCGCCCACCACAAGAAGTGGGCTTTCTGGTACCGACGGAACAGAAATCCGAACAACCCAGCCAAGCCAAACGTGATCGTGGCCTGGAACAGCGCCGCGGCGGCCTCGGCGGTGGAGAATACCTGCATGGTGGATTCTAACCCGCCATCCCACCCTGCGTCGAATCAGAACGCGGCCAACCGGTCAACGAAAAACCCCAGGATGCCGGGGAGGCATCCTGAGGTATCGCCACAAAGAACTTCGCTCGAGAGGTACTGCGGCTTATGGGAGGAGGACGGCGTCGATCACGTGGATCACGCCGTTGGAGGCCTTGATGTCGGTCGTGATCACGTGGGCATTGCCAACCATCACTTTGCCGTTCATCACCATGATCGAGACGTCCTTGCCGTTCACCGTCTTGGCCGACTTGAGCTTGACGACCTGATCCGACCCGACCGCACCGCTCACCACGTGGTAGGTCAAGATCGCGGCCAGCTTCGCCTTGTCTTTGAGCAGCGCCTCGACGGTGCCCGGGGGCAGCTTCGCAAACGCTTCGTCGGTCGGAGCAAACACCGTGAACGGACCGGCACCCTTCAGGGTCTCGACCAAGCCCGCGGCCTGCACCGCGGCAACCAACGTTTTGAACTTTCCCGCCGCGATCGCCACGTCAACGATCGTGTTTGCCGGGGCATGGGCGCCCTGGGCCACCGCCACGGACATCGGAAGGACCGCCAAACTGAACCCAACCATCAATCGACCGATCACACGAACCCCCTGGTAATTGTATTGTTGTTGCCCTGTACCGTACCAGTACAATACCACATCCATTCAGATCTGTCAAGGTATTGGCGCCGAATTAGGTTGACAGAAGCCGTACAATAGATATTCTTCAGTATGACCATAAGCCTGGACAACCCGGTATACCCGGTCCGAATCGTCCTCCGGCGGACCGGCCTGACCGCCGAACTGCTTCGCGCCTGGGAGCGACGATATGACGTGGTTCACCCCGGTCGAACCCAGGGTGGTCAACGACTGTACTCGGAAGCCGACGTCGAGCGCCTCCTGCTGCTCAAACGGGCCACGGTGTACGGCCATTCGATTGGACGAGTGGCCCAACTCACCAACGACGAAGTCGCCGGGCTACTGGAGACAGCGCCCCAGCTCACGATAGCCAAGCCAACGGAGTTGTCCTCCGATTACGCATCGTCGATTCGGCAGCGCGGATTGGAGGCCCTTGGTTGGATGGACGGGGGCACGCTCGACGCCCTGTTACGCCAAGCGGCCGTCCGGATGGGCCCGGTGGCGTTTGCCGAACAAATCGTGGTCCCCTTCGTTCGGGAAATCGGGGATCTCTGGCACCAGGGCAAGCTCCGCATCGTTCAGGAGCACCTGGCCACGGCCACGATTCGGCATGTCATGAGCAACCTGCTCGCCTTCACGGCAACCACACCCACCGCACCGGTATTCATCGCCGCCACCACGTCGGGGCAGCACCATGAAATCGGAGCGTTACTTGCGGCTGCCATTGCGGCTGGTGAAGGATGGCGCGCTGTCTACCTCGGAGCCGATCTTCCGGGCGAGGAAATCGCCATCGCGGCCGAACGGCTGCGGGCCCGCGCGGTCGGTATCAGTATCGTCTACCCCGTCGAGGACCCCGCGATCGAGCCGGACCTCCGGGCCTTGAGCCAAGCCTTGGGAACCCGAACCCCGGTGTTCGTCGGGGGCGAGGGCTCCCGGCACTACCGGGCCCTCATCGACCAACTCCAACTCCGCCCGGTCGAAAACCTCGAGGGACTGCGGCGCGAGCTCGGGCAGGTGTCAGGCGGCTGAGCTGTTAGGGGATGACGTTGTCGCCCCCTTGCTTGGTGCCGGTCCAGGACACCTTGTACCCACACCCGGGACCGCTCGCCGGCGTCGCCTGCACGGCGATGTCAGCCGTAAATCCCCGAGTAGCGAACCGGCCGGTCATTGAGATGACGTAGGTGACGGTGCCAATGACCAGGGTTTTCGGGCCGGCTGAGAACTGCCCGCTCGTTTGGACCAGACCATCGTACTGGGTTCCGGCATGGCTCAACGCGATCGTGCTGGCGCCCGCCGTATGGGTGACCGTGGTGGGATTGTCCTGCACCGTGACGCCCGTGCACGTGTTCTGGCCCGGAACCAGCGCCACCACGGTCGGATAGGTTCCTCCCACTGAAAGCAGGCCGGACGGTCCACTGCCGCTCGAACACCCGATGATGGCGGCAGCCAGGGCCACGGCCCCGAGCGTCGGAAGAGCAGTCGTCATGGGAACTCCGCGGGGTTACGAGAAAATGAAGACCTTGGCCTGAATACTCACCCCACCCGGCCCGACTGGATGTCCGAAGGCTGTCAGAATTTGCCGCCGAGGGGTTTGCGTATTGCGCGGGGCGCCCCCTCCGGGATTGTATTGGTCGAGTGTCATACCCCACAGGATTTCCGCGCCGATGAGTCGCTGGCCCCGTCACCGAGATCGCTGGGAGTGGGCGATCCTCGGCGGCACGGCCTTCGCCGTCGCCGCCATCGTCTTGGTGGCGGTCAGTGCCATTCGGAGCCGGCAACAGGCCCACCGGGCCGCCGTGGCCAGCCTGACGAACTATCTGGCCGTCGCCTTGGACCGATACGCGAACGGCATCGAGACCCTGATGCGGAGCAACATTTTTCCGATCATGCCACCGCCGGATTACCTGAGCACTCCCGCCGAGCGCGATCCGTTGCCGATCAGAGACATGGTGGAGATGGTCGACCGGCTCCAACGCGACCCCTGCCGATGCCAGGTGGCACCCGGCCAAAGCAGCTTCTTCCGATTGGGCCTCACCACCGGTGAGGACGCCGCCGCCGACAGCGTCGGCCACCCGCTCGCCGTGGACCCGTTGATCGCCAAGGCGATTCGATCGCAGGCCGACAGTGTCCGCACCATCGGGTACCGCTACGGCTACCTCGCGGCGGCCACGGGTCAGGGAGAGCAGTTCCTGTTCTTTTCCGAGCGAACCGACTCCTTGTCCGGACACCGCTTCGCCTACGGGATGGCGGTGCCCGCCGACCGGATCGGCCACTGGGTTTTTGCCGAGACCTTCGCCGGCACCCGGCTGGTACCCCGGTACCTCCTCGACTCGATCCCCAGAAATGCCGACTTCCTGTCGCTCGAGGCCGCCACCCGGTCCGGACGGGTCATCTACACGAGCGGTCCGGCATACGACGACGGTCCGAGCGACGCCCTGGTCCTTCCGACCCTTCGCGGGGGCGTCGTGATCAGGGCTCGTTTGAACCCCCGGCTCAAGGGTCTGCTGATTCCCGGCGGGGTCCCCTCGCGGCTCCCGATTCGGGAACTTGGGCTCATGGCGCTCGCGTTGACCCTCTGGATCATGATCGCCGTCCTCGCCCTCAGGGCCGCCGATCTGGCCCGGCTCCGGACCGATTTTGCATCCAGCGTCACCCACGAACTGCGGACGCCACTCACCCAGATCCGCCTGGCCGCCGAAACCCTTCTCCTCGGACGGACCCGTGACCGGGAGAGTGAGCGGCGAGCCCTGACCAGTATCGTCGACGAAACCGGGCGCCTGCAACAGCTGATCGACAACGTCCTCCATTTCAGCCGGGCGGAGCGTCGGTTGACGAAAGTGGTCACCCAACGGCTCGAGCTCCGACCACTCGTCGAGGGGATTGGGGCAGCCTTTGCTCCCTTGATTGCCGACCACCGTATGACGATCCGGCCTACCATCCCGGACGGTCTCTTCGTCGAAGCGGACCCCGACCTGATCCGCCAGATCCTGCTCAACCTTCTCGACAACGCCGCCCGCTACGGTCCCGACGACCAAACCATCGCCATCAGCGCGGAGATCGTCGGCCCGAACATCGAAATCACCGTCGATGACGAAGGACCCGGCATTCCTCCCGCCGACCGGGAGCGGGTCTGGCGGCCCTTCGTTCGTCTCGAGCAATCCGGCGGACCGGTCACGGGAACCGGCTTGGGTCTCGCGGTGGCCCGGGAATTAGTCGAGGCCCAGGGAGGACGGTGTCGAATCGAGGGCCGCGGCGGTCCCGGGGCGAGCGTAATCGTGTCACTCCCGATCGGAGCACCCGCGTGATCCGGGTCTTGCTCGTTGAGGACCACCACGCCATCGCGGCCGGCCTCAGGGACAATCTCGAAATCGAGGGATACGACGTCCGGATTGCGTCCGACGGCGTGGCCGGGATTCAGCTGGCGGAGGGGTGGAGACCACACTTGGTTGTGCTCGACCTGATGCTGCCAAAACGGGACGGATTCGAAGTGTTGGCCGCCATTCGAGCGCGCGGTGCCGAAATGCCCGTCATGGTGCTCTCGGCCAGAGGCAGCGAATCCGAGAAAGTCCGGGCGCTCAAGGCGGGGGCCGATGACTACGTCGTCAAGCCGTTCGGCCTGCTCGAGGTCCTGGCCCGGGTTCAGGCCTTGCTCCGCCGGCCCGCCGGTAGCGTCCCCGGTGACGACCGGCCGGAGCAATACCAATGCGACGGCATCGTGGTCGATGTCGCCACCCGAACGGTCCTTCGGGACGGGACCGCCGTGTCCCTCCGTCCGAAGGAAATCGACTTGCTCATCGCCCTTTGCCGGGCCCGCGGCGCCGTGGTGTCTCGCGGCGACCTGCTCAACCGGGTCTGGGGCTATGACCCCGCGGTCGTCACGCGAACCGTCGACACGCACGTCGCCGCCCTGCGGCAACGTCTGGAACCCGATCCAGACAACCCGAGACTGATCCTGACCGTCTGGAAAGCCGGGTATCGGGTTCCAATTCAGCCACTTACATGAGGGGGTCCGCCATGTTGATCCGAGTGAGCCTGGGGATCGCCGCCGTCGTGGCGTGCGGCCAGTTCGAAGTGGTTCAGTCGGGCCCGGAACCGGTTCGGTTCCTGAGCGAAGGGGTTTCCCTGGCCGGTGAAATTGCCTTCCCGCCCGGCGCCGGGCCGTTTCCCGCCGTGGTCTTGGTTCACGGATCAGGTCCCGTCACCCGTGAGGGAAACCGCCCCCTGGTCGCCCCGTTCTTGACGCGGGGTATTGCGGTCCTCTCGTACGACAAGCGAGGCAACGGCGAGTCCGGCGGCCTCTATCGCGGGGTCGGCCCGCTCAACAGCGACAGCATGATTCGGCTGCTGGCGGATGACGCGGTGGCCGCCCTCGAACTCCTGGCAAAGCACGAGCGGATCGACCGGACCAAACTCGGACTCGCGGGGGGCAGTCAGGCGGGATGGATCATCCCGAACGCCGCCGCCCGGTTTCCGGTCCGGTTTGCGGTGATGCTCTCCGGGCCGTTAGTGTCCGTTGGCGAGGAGATCCACTATAGCCTGGCCTTTGAGAACAGCACCCTGCCCCTCGAGCTGGCCGACAGCGTGTTGGCGGCGTTTGCCGGACCCCGGGGCTACAGCCCGATGGCCGATATCGTCGCGATGAAGGGTGAGGCCTACTGGGTACTCGGCGGGCTCGATCGAAGTATTCCGGCGGTCCGATCCGCCCAGCTGGCCGATAGTTTGATTCGCACCCTGGGACGGACTCGGTGGCGGTTACGGCTCCTGCCGAGCGGCGATCACTCGCTCTTCGGCCCCGATGGCCGCTCGCTCGACGTGTTCCCCCCGATCCAGGCGTGGCTGGATCAGGTCCTTCGTTAGGCGGCCGCGACCGCCTGCTCGACCACCCGGCCCGGCAAGGCCACCGCGTTGACCAAGCCGGCCGAGAGGGCCTCCGAGGCCGGGATCTTTCGCGCCGTCAGGAGCCATTCCGCTGCCCGGCCCAACCCCACGATCCGGGGCAGGAAGTGGAAGGTGCCGTTGGTTTCGAGCATCCCGCGCCGGGCCTCCGGGAAATAGAAATACGCCTCCGGCGCGGCAATTCTGACCCGGCACGCCAACGGAAGCTCGGCGCCCAGGCCAACCGCCGGCCCATTGATGGCCGCTACCACCGGTTTCGGAAACACCAGGATCTTCCGGGTCAAATGCTGCAGACGAGTCAAGTCGGCTCGGGCCGCTCGCACCGTAAATCCCCGGCCGGCGCTACCGTCCATCTCTTCGAGATCTTCGCCGGCGCAGAACCCCCGCCCCCGGCCGGTGAGCACCACCGCGCGGACCCCGTCGTCGTGAGCCAGGCTGTCGAGCGCGGCGTGCAACATCGTGAACGTCGCGAGGCGGAACGCGTTCAAGCGCTCCGCCCGTTCAAACCAGATGATCGCCACGTCGGCTCGACGCTCGATCGTCAGGTCCTCCCACGTGGTACCCATCACTGGGTCACCGGCTAGGGCACCATCGGCTTGACATACTTTTCCCACCAACCCAGGAACCGATTCATGATCTCGATCCGCTGGCTTGGCGCACTCGGCCCGTGGAACATTCCGGGAAACACCACCAGCTTGGTGTCGATCCCGTTGGTCTTCAAGGCCTGATACATCTGCTCCGACCCGATGATCGGGACGTTGAAGTCTTTCTCGCCCCCCATGAACATCGTCGGCGTCTTGATTCGGTCGGCCTTGAAAAATGGATAGGATACCTTCATCCACGCCTCAGGGTTTTTCCACGGCGTCCCGAGCTCTTGCTCATACTGATAGATGTACTGATCGCTGCCATACATCGAGAGTTGCAGCGCGCTCCCGGCCCCGCTCACGCCGGCCTTGAAGCGGGTGTCCGAGGCAATCGTGTAGTCGGTCAAGATTCCACCGTAGCTCCAGCCACCGAGCACCAGCCGCTCGGGGTCGGCGATCCCCCTGGCAATGACGTCGTCGACCGCGCCGAGGAGATCCATGACTTCCTTGTTCCCCCAGTCGGCAAAGATCGCCCGGCTGAAGGCTTCGCCCCGACCGGAACTGCCCCGGTAGTTGGGCGCGAGGACGGCGTAACCCTTGGCCGCGAACACCCGGCGCATCAGATCGAAGTCATAGCCGTCCTGGCCGAAGGGACCGCCGTGAATGTGGAGCGCGAGTGGGAGCTTCTGCCCGGACCGGTAGTCCGGCGGCAGATACAGCATGCTGCCGACCACCGTACCATCCTTGCTCTTCGATTCGATCCCCCGAGCTTCGCCGAGATCGATCGTGGCCATCAAGGAATCGTTGTGTTTGGAAAGCCGGCGAAACGTCCCGTTCTCGAAGGCGGACACCTCGTAGGGTTCTGTGGGAGTGGTGTAAGTCACCGCTACCTTCCCCCCAACCACTGAGAGGGACCCCACCCCATTGGCACCCTTGCTGAGGCGCTCAATGGCCCCGGTGGCGACGTTGATGCGGGCCAAGGGCCCCGTGCGGTCGTCATCATAGGTGAAGTAGATGAACCGCCCATCCGTCGACCACGCCGGGCTGCTGGCGTTTCGATCGAGCGTTTCGGTCAGAACCCGCGCCTCGCCGCCACCGGCCGGAATGATCGCAACCCGGGGATTGCCATAGGCCCAGTACTTCGGGTCTCCACCCCGGAGATAGACGATCCATTTGCCGTCGGGACTGTAGCTTCCGCCACCTCGGCTACCGTCGTTGCCGATGAACGTGGTCAACTGCTTCGGTTCGGCCCCGATTCGTGCCTCGATGGCGTAGAGGTCCGAGTTGTCGTTCCGGTCGCTCCCGGGAGCCCGCTTGCTGGAAAAGACGATTTCCCGGCCGTTCGGCGACCAGCCCGGTTGGGCGTCGTCAAAATCGCCCCGGGTGAGTTGCTCGGTTTTTCTGGTGGCGAGGTCGAACAAGTAGAGATGGTTGCGCCGGGGTCCGACATACCCGACGTAGTCCCGCTTGAAGTCCCACCGGTCGATCTCGATCGGCTTCGGCACTTTCTTCTCGGCCGACTTCGCGGTGTCGGGGTCGGGGTCCTGGATGACGAACACCAGCCGCTTCCCGTCCGGGGACCATTCATAGTCGTCGATTCCGCTCTTCTGATCGGTCACTTTCACCGCTTCGCCGCCGAGCCGGTCGAGCAGCCAGAGCTGGGCGCCCTTGTCGCTGTCGCCCCGGCCGCTCAAGAAACTGAGGTATCGGTTGTCCAGGCTCCACTTCGGATTCGACTCACCGTCGGGCGATGACGTCAGTTGCACCGTCCGGGTTCCATCCCAACTGACCATGTACACATCCACATTGCGTTTGTCCTTGGCCGAGTCGGCCGTCGACACCGTATAGGCTACCCACTGCCCATCGGGTGACACCACCGGGGCGCCAACGTCCTTGATGCGGTAGAGGTCGCCCTGCACCAACCGCCGCTTGGCCGGGGCTTGGGCCATCACGATGGCCGGCACGAACACCAACAGGGAAACGAGTCTCATATGCGATTGGCCTTGAGTTCGCGGAGGGAGTAAAACGTCCCCCGCCATTGAATGCCGCCGGTCGCCAAGTTGACGACCATGGTCCGCCACAGAATGTACACGAAGAGAAGTACCACCACCGGATAAATCAGCGCCACACTGGCCCGGACGTCGATCGAGCGGGCCAGCTTGATGAAGATGGCGAGGCTCAAGGCCACCTGAATCCCGAGCAGGAGTTGGGTCGGTCCGCTCGTGAAGAAGAGCGCCACCACTGGGACCACCCCCGCCGCCAGCTGGACCAGCCCGCCGATCAACGACAACAGGATACTGTACTCGACCCCGGCAAACATGTTCTTCTCGAACGCCGGTATCATCTCGCGAAGCGAATGATACCATTCCACACTGATGAGGCCCTGACCGCTCAAGGCGTCTTGCCGGAAACCGGCTCGCTTGAGAATTTTGCCCAACTTGAGATCATCGTCGGGACGAAGCCGGATCGGCCGATGGCCCTCCACGGCTCGGTAGGCTTGGCGGCGAACCAGGTTGAACGCTCCGACCCCGACATGGAACCAACTCTTCGGGTCTCGCGCCTTCCACGGCTTGGCAAACAGAAGGAACGACCACAGGAAGAACACCCCGAACCCCTCGAGCAGCAGGCCCGGGAGAATCAGGTTCGGCGCGATGGCGAGATGATCGACACCCCGTTCCTCGGCAAATCGGATGGCCCGGCCCAGCGCGGTCGGCTCCAGGTGAATATCGGCATCGGTGAAGAGAATCCACTCGCCCGACGACCGGTCCGCTCCGACTTGGAGGGCGTGATTCTTCCCGAGCCAACCTGGAGGGAGATCGTGGATGTGGACGACCCGGACCCGGGAGTCCTCCGCCGCCAGCCGGTCCAGAATCGATCCGGTCCGGTCGGTGGATCGGTCGTCCACCACAACGAGTTCGAGGTCGGGATAGTCCAGCGTCAGCATCGAACGCAGCGCCGTTTCGATGTTTCGCTCTTCGTCCCGGGCCGCCACGACGATCGAGACCTTCGGGGCCGGGCCGGCGACCCGGCATGGCAGGTTGCGAAGCCGCTCGATCCGGGAGTTGCCGATCACGGCCTCGAGCGTGATCAACCCGCTCAACACCAAGATGACGACGGCGAACCAGAACATCAGTCCTCGAAGATCTTTCCGGGGTTCATCAGCCCATCGGGGTCGAGCGCCTGTTTGATTTGCCGCATCACGGCGACACCCGCGCCCTGCTCCTTCACGAGCGACCCCCGCTTGCCCATCCCGATCCCGTGCTCGCCGGTGCAGGTGCCACCCATGGCAATGGCCCGCGCCACCATCCGGTCGTTGAGCCGATGGGCCTCGACGGCCTCGGCCGGGTTGGCCGGGTCGATCAAATAGCCCACGTGGAAATTGCCGTCGCCGACATGCCCGAGAATCGCACCTAGCATCGGGGAGCCCTCGGCATCCTTCTTGGTTTCGAGAATACACTCGGCCAGTCGGGAAATCGGCACGCACACGTCGGTAATCAATGGCCGGGTCCCGGGCCGCATCGCCAGACCGGCGAAGTAGGCCTCGTGGCGGGCCTTCCAGAGCTTGGCGCGAGACGCCTCGTCGGTGGCCCATTGAAAATCAGAGCCCCCGTTCTGCGCCACGATCTCCCGCACGGTTTCGGCATCCTCCGCCACGGTCCGGTCCGACCCGCCGTGAAACTCGAAGAACAACGTTGGCACCGCTTGATAGGAGAGGCCGGAGTACTTGGCCACCGCGGCCATGTACGCCTCATCGAGGAGTTCGACTCTGGCCACCGGGATCCCGAGTTGAATGATCGAGATCACGCTGTTGACGGCCCCGGCCAGATCGGCGAACGGACACACCGCGGCGGCGATGGCGGCGGGAATCCCGTGCAACCGGAGCGTCACCTCGGTGATGATCCCGAGCGTCCCTTCGGCCCCCACGAAGAGCCGGGTCAGGTCGTATCCAGCCGAGGACTTCCGAGCCCGCCCGCCGGTCCGGATGATTCGCCCGTCCGCCAACACCACCGTCAGACCGAGGACATTCTCCCGCATCGTCCCGTATCGGACGGCCGTCGTACCGGAGGCCCGAGTCGACGCCATCCCCCCGAGCGTGGCGTCCGCACCAGGATCGATGTAGAAGGCGAGGCCGGTCCCTTTGAGTTCCTCGTTGAGCTGCTTCCGGGTCACCCCGGCCTCCACCGTCACGTCGAGGTCCTCGACGGACAGGCGAACCAGCTTGTTCATCTGGGACAGGTCGACCGTGATCCCGCCCCGCACGGCCGAGACGTGCCCCTCGAGAGAGGTTCCGGCGCCCCACGGGACCATGGGAACTCGATGACGGCTGCACGCCGCCGCGATCCGGCTGACCTCGTCCGTAGTTTCCGGAAACACGACTCCATCCGGCGGGTAGACGCCAGGATAGGCTTCGCCCTGTCCGTGATGCTCCCGAATGGCGGGCGCCACGGTGAAGCGGTCGTGGAGCAGCTCGGTCAGTTCATTCAGCAGTGCGGCCGGGAGTTGCATTCAGGGCTCCACCACCGACACTTCGATGTGGGACGGATATCGAGCCGACCGGAATACTCGCTGCGTCGCCGATTGATAGTCGCCGTCTTTCGCCTCGAAGATGTTCGGGACGAACCGCTGGGGATTCCGGTCGATCAGCGGAAACCACGTGCTCTGGACTTGGACCATGATCCGGTGACCCGCCAAAAAAGTGTAGTCGGCCGCATGGAGATCGATCGGGTACTGGTTGATCTGGTTCGCCACGAGCGGCGCCGGCTTCTCGAAACTCTTCAGGAATCGACCCCGGACCACGTCGCCGACGACCATCAACTGATACCCGCCCATCTTCGGGTTGGCGGGGTACTCCTCCGGGTAGACGTCGATCAACTTGACGATCCAGTCCGCATCGGTTCCCGTGGTCGAAGCAAAGAGCTTCGCCGCGATCTTTCCGGAAATCGTGACATCCCGATCGAGTGGTGCCGTTTCGAAACTCAGCACATCGGGGCGCAGATGGCTGTGGCGTTGGTCGTCGACCTGCCATAACGGCCACGTTGACGGAGGAGCGTTGCCGTAGAGCGGGACGATCGGCCGGGCCCGATACGGGACCGGGCGCGCCGGATCGGACACATAGCTGTCGACCCCGGCAGGGGCCGTGGGGGCGGTCCAACTCAACGAGCCGTTGGGTCCGAGGAACAGCCGCCGCTTGGCGACGCCGGTCTTCGGTGGCCAGGACGCGTGCCGCTGCCAGCGATTGGTGCCCGGGCGGAACGTCAACGCCTCCGGCAAGTCGAGCGTGCCCTGGTCCTTGAGCCAGTAGGCGAACCATGGGGCCTCGACCGAATCCCGAAAGAACGCACTGGTTTTCGACCCGAAGGTGATCGGCCCGAGCGATTCGCCGTCGGTCGAGCTGCCGGCCCACCCGCCGTGATTCCACGGACCGACCACCAAGTAGTTCAGGCCCTTGGTGTCGAGAGACTCCATTTTGTCATAGATCGTGAGGGGGCCGAAGAAGTCTTCCTGATCCCACCACCCAGCCACCGTGAGAGTCGGAACCGTCACCTTGGTAATGTGACGAGTCACCTTGCGAGACTTCCAGTAGTCGTCGAAGGTGGCATGGGCGGCAAAATCGGTCCAAGCCGGTTTGTTCCGGTGGAAGTACTTGGCGTCGACGTTGCCCAAGCCGCCGAGACGGAGGAACCACTCAAAGGTATCGAGCCGATCGAAGGCAAACGGGGTAAACCGTTGTCCGTCCACCGCCGCGACATATTCAAATCCGTAACTCAGCCGGAAGGCACCGTTGTGGCTGAAGTCGTCGCCCAGAAACATGTCGTCGGGGGAGGCCTGGGGCGACGCCGCCTTCAGGGCTGGATGCGGATCGAGCAAGGCCATCATCGTCGTCCACCCGTCGTACGAGATCCCGTGCATGCCCACTCGCCCGTTGTTGTTCGGCAAGTGTTTGACCAGCCAGTCGATCGTATCGTAGGCGTCGGTCGTCTCGTCAATGCCCGCGGCATCACCCGGCTTCCGGGTCGGACGAATCATCACGAAGGTGCCCTCGGATCCGTACTTGCCCCGAAGGTCCTGACAGACGATCAAGTACCCGTCACCGACCATCCTCGGATAGGTCTGGAGTTCGCCGCGACAGGTCGACTCGGCGTCGTAGGGCGTCCGGACCAGGACGATCGGAAGCGGGGCCGTCGCCGCTTTGGGCCGCCAGACCACCGTATTGAGCTTGACGCCGTCTCGCATCGGAATCGCCGCGACGGTCCGGTCATAGTCGGCCGGCCCGGTCTGAAAGGCCAGCAGGGCAACAACAATCGGATAGATCATGGCGTCACCACCGATACCTCGAGATGCGAAGGGTACCGCCCGGATCGAAAGATCCGCTGCGTCGCCGAGATGAAGTCGGCGTCTTTGGCACGGTAGATATTGGGCACGAACTTTTGCGGGTTGCGGTCGATCAATGGAAACCAGGTGCTCTGGACCTGCACCATGATCCGATGGCCTTTGAGGAAGGTGTAGTCGGCGCCGTGAAGGTCGATGGTGTAGGGGGTAACTTGATTGGCCACGACAGCGGCCGGCCGCTCGTAACTGGCCCGGAATCTGGCCCGGAACACGTCCCCGGCAATCATCAGTTGGTAGCCACCCATTTTCGGATCGGTGGGATAGTCGTTCGGATACACGTCGATCAACTTGACGATCCAGTCCGCATCGGTTCCGGTCGTCGAGGCGAACAGTTTCGCCATCACATCGCCGCTCAGGGTGACCGGTTCGGCCAACGGCTCGGTCTCAAAACTCAAGACGTCGGGTCGAAGGTGGCTGTGGCGCTGGTCGTCGACCTGCCAGATCGGCCAGGTCGAGGCCACCGGGCCCCCATAGAGCGGCGTAATGGGCCGCTGGCGATAGGGCACCGGACGGGCCGGATTCGAGACGTAGCTGTCGAAGGCCGTCGGCGCCGTGGGCTGGCTCCACGACAGCCCGCCGTCCGCTTGAAAGTAGAGCTGCTTCGAAGTCACACGCTGTCGCGGCGGCCAGGTCTCGTGCCGTTGCCATTGATTGGTCCCGGGCCGGAACGTCAACGCCTCGGGAAGATCCAGCTTGCCCTTGTCTTTGAGCCAGTATGCAAACCAGGGCGCCTCGACGGTTTCCCGGAACCAAGCGGCGGTGTTACTCCCGAACTGAATCGGCCCAAGGCTATTCCCGTCGCCCCGAGACCAACCGCCGTGATTCCACGGGCCGATGACGAGGTGATTGATCCCCTTGGTGTCGTTCGGCTCCATGGCCCGGTAAATCGTCAGGGGACCGTAGAAATCCTCCTGATCCCACCACCCGGCCACCGTCAGGGTTGGAACCGTGACGGGTTTGTGCGCGAACACCGGGCGAACTTTGCGCCGCTGCCAAAAGTCGTCGAAGTTCGGGTGGCTCTCGAAGTCGGTCCAGGTGGGGCGTTTGCCCTGGAAGTAGCGCTGGTCCACGTTGGCGAGCCCACCCAGCCGGAGGAACCATTCGAAGGTGTCGAACCGGTCGAACTTGAACGGCTCGCTGATCCGCCCAGCTTCGAGGTTGGCCACGTATTCGAAGCCATAACTCAACCGAAACGCCCCGTTGTGATGAAAGTCGTCGCCCAGGTACATGTCGTCCGGCGAGGCTTGGGGTGAGGCCGCCTTGAGCGCGGGGTGCGGCTCTACCAGGGCCATCATGGTGAGCCATCCCCCGTAGGAAATGCCGACCATCCCCACTCGGCCGTTGTGTCCTGGCACGTTGGCGAGCACCCAGTCGATCGTGTCGTTGGTATCGGTGCCCTCGTCCACCGTTTCGCCGCGCTTCGGGTCACGCGGCGGCCGGATCATCATGAACGTTCCCTCGGACTGGTACTTGCCCCGGATGTCCTGAAACACGAAGATGTAGCCCTCGTCGGCCAATAACTGATACCGGTTGGCGAGGCGGGGCCCGATTTGGCGGGCGTTGTAGGGGGTTCGCTCGATCAGGATCGGCAGCGGCCCCGATCGGGCCGCGGGCGTGAAGATCTCGGTATAGAGCTTGGTCCCATCTCGCATCCGAATCATCTCCGTCCGCTGGACGTAGTCCGCGCGGAGGGACTGGGCGGCGAGGGGGACGGTAACGAAGAGAAAGACCGAAGAGAGCAGCAGTTCCCGGCGCATCGGTGCGAGGCCCTTGGTGAAGTTGCGGAAATCTACGCTCCCGCTCGGATCGGCGTGAGGCCACCCAAGGGGTACTGACGAGCCGACGCTCGCCGGATGGCAACCCACTCCATCCGGCGAGGTCGTTATGTCCGGGGAACTGCGAGGCAGTGACTTCTGGAATTCAAACTAGAACCGGTCTGTCACGTCCCGGCGAGGATCCGCCACGGGGAGGTAACAACCGACGGCTAGAACTCTTCCCGTTCGAACCGCCACAGGGCCACCAGCAGCATCACCACGATCAGTACCGCGGTCACGGTCGCCGGGATCCAGAGCGGAACCCCGACCGGCTGCCATAGGGCGATCGCGCTGGCCGCCCGCGCCAAGCTCCAGGGCATCGCAATGGTGACCCACTGCGGCACGAAGTTCGGGAGAATGTTTCCGGCGACCCAGAACCCCAGGGCCAACCCGCCCACCGGCCCCCTGGTGGGAAACAACGTCCCCAGCATCAGCGTGAGGGCGATATAGAAGGTCTGGTGGAGCGCCAGGATCCCGACCGCCTCCCCGAAATGGGCCAGGCCCGGCAGCAAGCCCCAGACGACCTGGCAAACAATCAGCGTGGCCACCGCCGGGATCACCAGCGACAGCAGCAGAAAGGTGCCGGTGATCCCGACGAACTTCGACAGGACGAAGGCCTTCCGAGTCGTTGGCTTCGTCAGCACCCAGGCGGCGGTACCGTACGATCGCTCCCCGACGATGGCCCCTTGGGTCACCAGGACCGCCCCAACCAACGAAAAGAAGCCGCCGGCCTGGAAGAAGATGTTCATGACCTCATCGAGCCCGCGGGCGGGAGTGGACTCCCCCCGCGATTCGAGCGAAACCAGCAGGATGAAGCCGGTGATGACCCCAAGCCAGAGCAGGAGATGGACCAACCACCGGCGGGTCCGCCACCAGGAACCCAACTCTTTGTCGAGGAGATTGCCGAACCCGGTCGACCATCCCGCGGCCTTGGAAGCGATCAGGCTCATTTGGCAGTGCCTCCCTCGATCAGGTTCATGAAGACGTCCTCGAGTTGATAGCGGCGCCGTCCGAAGGAACGAACCATCACCGAATCATCAGCCAGGATCGTGCGAAGCAACCCGGCGTCCGCCGCGGGATCATCCGAGACCGCCACGTGCCACGAGACGCCGTCCTTCGCCGCGGTTTCGTCGACCGATACGACCCACGGAAGGCCGGCAACCCGGCGCCGCGCCGACTCCGGCGACCCGGCCAATTCCACGAGATACGTGGTATGACCGGTACCGGCCAGCAATTCGCCGATCGGCGCGATCGCGATCAGTTTCCCTCCGTTCAGGATGGCCACCGTATCACTGACCCGCTGCACGTCTTCGAGAATGTGGGTTGAGTAGAAAATCGTGGTGTGGGATCGCAGCCGAGCCATGACCTCGAGCACGTCGCGCCGGCCCATCGGATCGAGGGAGGCCGCGGGCTCATCGAGAATCAAGAGCTCCGGCCGGCTGATCTGCGCCTGCGCAATCCCGAGCCGTTGGCGTTCGCCGCCCGAGAACCCCTTGATGGCCCGATCGGCCTTGTCGCTCAAGCCCACGAGTTCGAGGGTCTCGCGAATGTGCTGCTCGAGCTCCGGAGCCGGACCAGTGAAGAAGAACTTGGCCGTGAACCGGAGAGTTTCCCGGGCGGTCATGTAATCGTAGTACCGGGGATCTTGTGCCAAGTAGCCGATCCGGCGCCGGACTTCGAGGGTGTCGCGCTCGCTGTCGAAGCCAAACAGGGTGGCCGAGCCGGCCGTCGGCCGGGCCAAACCCAGGAGAAGCTTGATCGTCGTGGTCTTACCCGCTCCATTCGGTCCGAGAAAACCGAAGATCGAGTTCCGCTGCACCGCGAGGTCCAGACCGGCAAGCGCCGTCACGCCCCCCGCGTAGGACTTGGACAAACCGTGGGTTTCGATCACGACGTCGGACTGACCGGACGTGGTCATGGCAGCTCCAATGGAATAGTGCGATGACTGAATGTGCCCCGCCTACGGCGGGACCGGACGGCTAGTTTCACCGTGAAACGGCCCTGGATTTGGTTTGAAACATGTCGTACGATATATCGTAAGCTCTAACGTTCCCCCGAATTCGCCGCCACAACACTGCGAGGACCGGATGTCTAAACACAATGATGACTGGGGTTTAGGTGAAATATTCGGGTTTGCGTTCGACCCGAGCAAGTTCGATTTCAAGTTCGGAGGCGGCGCCCGGAACAAGAACTGGGGCCGAGGCCGGCGTCACATGTTCGAGTCCGGCGAGGTCAAGTTCGTCATTCTCCGCCTGCTCCGGGAAAAGCCCCGCCACGGTTACGAGGTCATCAAGGCCCTCGAAGAACGTCTCGGCGGCTGCTACACGCCCTCCGCGGGTACGGTGTACCCGACGCTTCAGCTACTGGAAGACCAAGGCTACGTCAAAGCGGCCGATCAGGACGGCAAGAAGGTCTATCACATTACCCCTGAGGGCGAGCAGTTCCTCGACGAGAACCAAACCGTCCTCGACGATATTTTCGACCGGGTCAAGGACACGGTGCGGGACTTCGCCGGCGGGCACATGGCCGATCTCAATCACGCCTTCACCCGCCTCGCGAAGGTGACCTACAAGCGAGCCTGGCGTTGGGGGCCCGATCACCCATCCGTGCCCAAGATCGTCGCGATCCTCAAGCAAGCGGCGGATGATATCGAACGCGAATGGGAAAAGGCCTAACTCCACCCCGCGAAAGGGAGCGCTGACATGGGTGTCGGGACGATTTTGTTGATCGTGTTCGTGGTGGTACCGGCCGTTCAATGGAGTCTGTGGGGCAGCCGGTCGAAACGGCGCGGGTCGCGAAAGTGGGGCGGATGGGATGGCGGCATCGGCGAGTCAGGGCTCGCCGATGAAGTGGCCGCCCTTCGGAGCGATCTCGAAGGCCGGCTCGGAGAAGTCGAGCAACTCCAAGCCCGGGTCGGCGAGCTCGAAAATCGCCTCGATTTTACCGAGCGATTGTTGGCACAGAAGGAACCTGAGACCCTCGCCAAGCCCCGGGTCACCTAGTTACAGTTCTCGGCCCTGATGAAGCCACTCGTGTCGAAGGACGCCTCGCCCGCCCTCGCGATAGTCGGGCTGATCAAACGCTACGGCGACGTCACCGCCGTCGCCGGCCTCGACCTGACCGTCAGCCGCGGCGAGTGCTTCGGCCTTCTCGGCCCGAACGGCGCCGGCAAGACCACCACCATCGAAATTTGCGAGGGGCTGAACGAGGCCGACGAAGGCGAAGTCCGGGTCCTCGGGATGACCCACCGCGAACACCCTGACGAGATTCGCGCGGCCATCGGGATTTCCTTGCAGGAAACCCAACTGACCGAGAAGCTCACGGTCGAAGAAACCGTGCAGTTGTTCCAGAGTTTCTATCCCCGCCGCCGCCCCGTCGACGAGGTTATTGCGGCGGTTCAACTCGGCGAGAAGCGGCATGCCCGCGTGGGGTCGCTGTCGGGGGGACAAAAACAGCGGCTGGCGCTGGCCTGCGCCCTCGTCGGCGACCCCGAGCTGTTCTTCCTCGATGAACCGACGACCGGTCTCGACCCTCAATCCCGCCGCCAGCTTTGGGAGCTGATCACCCGGTTCAAGGCTGAGGGCCGCACCGTAGTCATCACCACCCATTACATGGACGAGGCCGAGCAACTGTGCGACCGGGTGGCCATCGTCGACCACGGCAAGATCATCGCGCTCGGGACCCCGCGAGAGCTGATCGCGCTCGTCGGCAGCGAACACGTGGTCGAGTTTCGGCTCGAGAGTGCCACCGCCGACCTTCAGACCCTTGGCGCGCTGCCGGGAGTCACCCGGGTGAAGGCAGTCGATGACCGCTATCAACTCGACGTGTCCCAGGTCCATCAAACCATTCCCGCGCTGCTCGAGTACCTGACGGGCATCCCCGCCACGCTGGCTGACTTGGTCACTCACACCGCGACGCTCGAAGATGTTTTCGTCCATCTCACCGGACGGCACCTCCGCGATGGCTGACCCCCGCCACTGGCGCGAACGCGCCATCGTCCAGCTGACCCTGGCCCGGTTCCGGGAGTTCTACCGGGAACCGGAGGCCATGTTCTGGACCTTCATTTTCCCGATCATCATGGCCGCCGGACTCGGGCTCGCCTTTCGGAACAAGCCGCCGGAGACGCTCAAGGTGGCCGTCGTTCGGAACGCCGCCGCCGGCGCGATCGTCACGGGATTGACGCGGGACCGCCAACTCGACGTCCAGCTGCTCGACGACTCGGTCGCGACCCGCTACCTGCGGACCGGCAAGGTGGCTCTGGTCGTCGCGGCCAAGGGGGGCGCGGCCGTCGAGTATCGATTCGATGACACCCGCCCCGAGTCGATCAGCGCCCGGCGAATCGTTGACGATGCCCTGCAACGGGGCAACGGTCGTCAAGACCCCGTGGTGACCGCCGATGCGCTGGTTCGAGAGCCGGGATCGCGCTACATCGATTTCCTGATCCCTGGTCTCTTGGGCATGAATCTGATGGCCAGCAGCATGTGGGGGATCGGATTCACGGTCGTCGACCAGCGCCGGAAGAAACTCCTCAAGCGCTTCGTCGCCACCCCGATGTCCAGAGCGGAATACTTGCTCTCGTTTCTGTTGGCCCGGCTCACGCTGTTGGTGGTCGAAGTCGGGACCCTCGTCACCTTTGGCGTGCTGGTGTTCGGCGTGCCGCTCCGCGGATCGGTGGCGACGCTGTCCGTGGTCTGCCTGCTCGGCTCGCTCGCGTTTGGGGGCCTTGGGCTCCTGATCGCCGCGCGGCCCAAGACCGTCGAGGCGGCGTCCGGCCTGATGAACTTCGCCATGCTTCCGATGTGGGTGCTGTCGGGGGTCTTCTTTTCGTCGGCCAATTTCCCCGACGCCATGCAGCCGCTGGTCAAGGCGCTTCCCCTCACTGCTGTCAATGACGCCCTTCGCGCCATCATGCTCGAAGGGGCCGGGTTCGCCGACCTCGGTCTCCCGTTGAGCATTCTGACGGCCTGGCTCGTTATCTGCTTTACCGTGGCCCTCCGAATCTTCCGCTGGCGATAGGACACCTTCCCGCCGGTCTCATCCATCCTTCATCCGCCCGTTGGTATGGTCCGGAGAGAAAGAGGGAGGGCCTTCCAATGATGACGGCGTTACGGTGGGGCGCGGTACTCGTGCTAGCAGCAGCCTGCGGGGCCCCGGGAACCCCGGTGCCGGTGCGGGGCGACTTGACCCCTCTCGTCGGGGAGTGGGTAGGTGAGTATACCGCCGCGGAAGCCGGCCGCGTCGGCTCGATCGTGTTCACCCTCGCGGCCGGGCGCGACACCGCCGTCGGTGATGTCATGATGGTGCCCGCGAACATCGAACCGGCCACCACCACGCCGCGCAGTGATGATCCGATGCTGCGGACCCCTCGCATCCTCAAGATCAGTTTCGTCCGCTGCGAGGGGACGGCCGTCACCGGCTGGCTCGATCCCTATCCGGATCCCGACACCGGGGAGAAGACCTCGACCACTTTCGACGGCATCATCAAAGGGAACCAACTCGAAGGCACCTTCGTGTCGTACCTCGAGTTATCGGGCAAACGGCGCACCGGCACCTGGGCGGTTAAACGGAAGAAGGGGACCTAACGGCGGCGCACCGACACACCCCCGTTGGTCGTGGTCACCCGAATCGGCGGACCGCCATCCCCTAACGTGGTGGTGATTCGCCGGTTCATGCGGCCTCGGACGGTCACGGGGAAATCGAACTCGAGCCCGCCATTGACCGTGCCGGTCTCGAGTTCGGCCGAGTAACGCTCCGGAATCGAGAGATCCACACCGCCGTTGACGGTGCGCACGGTCAAGCCGGTTCCCTCCCATCGGTTGCCGTGAAGCGCCACATCCACACCCCCGTTGGTCGTCGCCGCCCGAACGTCACCGGATAACCCGTTCAGGGTCAAGCCGCCGTTGACAGTCCCAAGGTCCATCGCGCCCGCCACCTCGGTCACGTGAATGCCGCCATTCTCGGTCCGGATCCAGAGGTCCGAGGTTCGGGGAACCCGGAGTTCGTAGCTCACCGACCAATGTTCCCGGCTGCCGGCTCTCGGCCCCTCGGCTCCGATCGTGGTGCCTTCGACGACCAAACGGACGGCCGCGCCGAGTTCGCGGGCTCGGGTTTCGGTGCGGGCCCGGGCTTGGATCTTGGCCTTGAGCTCGATCCGGTTGTCATCGGTACCGATGATGGTCACTCCGCCATTGGGCTGCGCGTCGATTCGAATGACCCCGCCGGGCCGAAGCGCCCGTTCTTCAATCGAGCAGAACCGGGCGCCCGAATTAGTGGCGTCATCGGACTGCCGGCAGGTGAGATGGCCGCGATCTTGGGTGGCCCCCAACAATACCGCCATGACTACGCCGTACTGGATCATGAAACGCTCCGGATCAAGGGTCGGTAGATTCAAGGCTCTGACGGCCGAAGCCAGGAAATGGTTG
>JANMHX010000205.1:0-26854 GCA_031375485.1 Gemmatimonadota bacterium
ACCGGCGGCACCATCGACAACACCGGCCGATACACCGCGGGAAGCGCTGCCGGGAGCTACACGGTGACTGCGACCAGCGTGGCGGATCCGACATCCAAGAGCACTGCCAACGTGACCGCGACCGCCAACCCGGACGTGGAGTTCATCAGGAATCTCTCACTTGTGGCTGGCTCTGTCCCCGGGCCTGGCGGCAGTCTTGAACAGGATGCCGACCCGTTCAGCAAGTCGTTCTCGGGTAGCGTATCCAAGTCTGGGACGGTGTCCAAGGTGTCCGGCTCGATCACGGCCACTGGGTCCAACCAATGGACGGACGTGAACGCTGGTGGCATCCTCGCCACAATTACCGGCCGTGGGTTTGCCACCGGGAGTGCCTCGACCACGTCCTCCACCGAGTCAGTGGACGCTCCCGCAACAGCACGGACGTTTATCATGTTCGACGTGAAGCTTGCCGCCGTCACGATCGCCATCACGTCCAGCTGCCAACCCTTCGGCGACAACGACGGCCAATACGCGCGGATCCAATTCGGGCCTTCGGGCCAGTACGTTTTGGACATCCTGCCACCGGCGAGCAACTGCAACGGCGATTTCACGGTAGTGGTCGGACCGGGACGGTACTGGTTCGTCTATACCGTCCTCACGTACGCGAGCACCCGGGGCCACACCTCACGCACGGCGTCGGGCAACTTCACAGTCACCATCAAACGGTGACGCGGCGTCAGGGCTGACGACACGTCGAGCCGCGGCTCCGCTCAGGAGCCACGGCTCGTGGAGACCCTTCGGCCGGGATTGGAATTTCCCAAGCCACTGGCCCGACCCAGGGCTCCGCTATGTGGAGGGCCTCGCCGGGCCGGTCCCCGAGCCGCCCGGTATCGTATCGGATTCGTCGCAAAAGCCGCGGAGAGCCAAAGCCACCTACCAAGCCGAGTGCCGAGTGCCGAGCCCGCCGAGTGCCGACATAGTGCGCCCGGAGGGACTCGAACCCCCAACCCTCAGATCCGAAGTCTGATGCTCTATCCAATTGAGCTACGGACGCGACTGGCGGATAATCTCGACCGGTCGGCCCGGGGAGTCAAACCGCCGCCCGGGAGAATCCTCTTGTCTTGACATGTATATACAAGGCCGCTATCGTCGAACCCATGTCCGTTCGCGCCGTTCCGCCGCGCCCCGGCGAGCCCCAGTATCTCCGGCTCAAGCGCCACGTGCTCCGCCAAATTGCCGCCGGCGTCTGGACCCCGGGCGACCGGGTGCCGAGCGAGGGCGAGTTGACCCGCGAATTTGGGATTTCCCGGATGACCGCCAACCGGGCGCTCCGGGAACTGGCCGATGCCGGGGCCATTACCCGGGTTCAGGGGATCGGCTCGTTCGTGGCCGGGCCCAAGGCCGAATCGACGATGGTCGAGGTGCGAAGTATCCGGGACGAAATCGAGCAACGGGGGCAGCGCCACTCGACCGACGTCCTGGCCCTCGGCCCCGCGAGCGCGGATCCGACCCTGGCCACCGCGTTCGGCCTCCCGAACGGAGCGCCCTTGTTTCACTCCCGCCTCCTCCATCGCGCCGACGGGCGCCCGCTTCAGCTCGAGGATCGGTACGTCAACCCGGCCTCGGCACCGGCCTACCTCGAACAAGACTTTCGAGTCGCCACCCCCTACGCGTACCTGACCAGGGTCGCCCCGCTCGAGCAGGCGGAGCACATCATCGAGGCCGACTTGCCCTCGAAGGAAGTGGCCCGCGATCTCGGCATCATGGCGACGGAACCGGTTCTAGTGCTCAACCGCCGAACCTGGTCCCGCGGCCGGGTGGCCAGTGTCGCCCGGTTGATTCACCCGGCTCGCCACTATCGGTTGTCAGGGAAGTTCTCATTTCTCAAGGAGTCGCCATGACCGTTGTCCCTGGTCCGCGCCCGGTTCGCGCCCCTCGGGGCACCGAACTGACCTGCCGGAACTGGCTGATCGAAGCGGCTTACCGGATGATTCAGAACAACCTCGACCCCGAGGTGGCGGAACGGCCCGATGACTTAGTCGTCTACGGCGGGATCGGCAAAGCCGCCCGCAACTGGGAGTGCTTCGAGGCGATCCTCGAGGCGCTCCGTCTGCTCGAGCCGGACGAGACGCTGCTGGTCCAGAGCGGCAAGCCGGTGGCGGTGTTCCGGACTCACCTCGACGCGCCGCGGGTCCTCATTGCCAACTCGAATTTGGTGCCCAAATGGGCCACCTGGGATCATTTCCATGAGCTTGATCGCAAGGGGCTCATGATGTACGGCCAGATGACCGCGGGGTCGTGGATCTACATCGGCTCCCAGGGCATCGTGCAGGGGACTCATGAGACCTTCGTCGAGTTGGGCCGTCAACATTATGAAGGCAATTGGGCCGGTAAGTGGATTCTGACCGCAGGGCTCGGCGGGATGGGCGGCGCCCAGCCGTTGGCCGCGGTGCTGGCGGGAGCCCACTGTCTCGTCATCGAATGCCAGGAATCGCGGATCGACTTTCGCCGGCAGACCCGATATGTCGATCACAAAGCGACGTCGATCGACGAGGCGCTGGCGATTTTCGCGGCCGCCACCAGCCCGACGTCGGTCGGGCTCCTGGGAAACGCGGCGGAACTGTTGCCGCAGTTCGTCGACCTGGCCAAGCGGGGCGGGCCCCGGCCGCACGCGGTGACCGACCAGACCTCGGCGCACGATTTGGTCAATGGCTACCTGCCGGCCGGCTGGACGGTTGCCGAATGGCAGGCCGCCCGGGCCGGCACGCAAGCGGAGCGGGCCCGGTTGGTCGATGCCGCGGCGGCATCCTGCGCGGTGCACGTCCGCGCCATGCTCGAGTTTCATCGGATGGGCGTGCCCACGATCGACTACGGGAATAACATCCGCCAAGTCGCGCTCGATCGCGGCGTCGGGGACGCGTTCGCGTTCCCGGGCTTCGTGCCCGCGTGCATTCGCCCGTTGTTCTGCGAAGGGAAAGGGCCGTTCCGTTGGGTAGCCCTGTCCGGCGACCCCGAGGACATCTACAAGACCGACGCCAAGGTCAAGGAGCTGTTTCCGGAGCACCGCGCGCTCCATCGGTGGCTCGATCAAGCCCGCGAACGGATTGCGTTTCAGGGCCTCCCAGCCCGGATCTGCTGGCTGGGCCTCGGGGAACGACATCGGGCCGCGCTGGCGTTCAACGCGATGGTCCGATCCGGCGAACTGAAGGCCCCGATCGTGATCGGGCGCGATCATCTCGACGCCGGGTCGGTGGCCAGCCCGAATCGCGAAACCGAGGCGATGCTGGACGGATCCGACGCCGTCTCGGACTGGCCGTTTCTGAACGCCCTGTCGGCGACCGCCGGCGGCGCCACCTGGGTGAGCCTCCACCACGGGGGCGGCGTCGGCATGGGGTATTCCCAACACTCGGGCGTGGTCATCGTGTGTGATGGCACGCCCGAAGCCGATGCCCGCCTGGCCCGGGTGCTCTGGAACGATCCGGCGATTGGCGTCGTCCGCCACGCCGACGCCGGGTATCCGCTGGCCAAGGCGGCGGCGCGGACCCACCACCTCAACACCCCGGCTATCGCGCTCGGGGAAGGCTGACGCGTATGCGGATGGTGACGCCGGGCCGCCTAACGGTTGCCGATTTGCGAGGGCTGGATGCCAGGTTCGAGCCGGTCAGTCTCGACCCCGGCTGCCGGGCGGCCGTCGCCGCCGGTGCCGCGACGATCGAGGCGATCGTGGCGAAGGGACGTCCGGCCTACGGGATCAACACCGGTTTTGGAAAGTTGGCCCGGGTCGGGATTCCCGCCGATCAACTCGGGCGCCTCCAAGCCAACCTGGTGCGATCGCATGCAGCCGGCGTCGGGCCGCTCCTGGACGATGATACGGTCCGGTTGATCCTGGTCCTCAAGATCGCGTCGCTGGCGCGCGGGCACTCGGGGGTGCGGACCGAGGTCCTCGATGCGGCCGTCGCCCTCCACAATGCCCGGATCTGGCCCTGTATTCCAACCCAGGGATCGGTTGGGGCTTCCGGGGATTTGGCGCCGCTGGCCCACCTATCGCTCGGGCTGATGGGTGAAGGCCAGGTTCGAGTCGGCGGCGTGATTCAGGACGCGGGAGCGGCGCTCGAGGCCGCCGGCCTTCGCCCGATCACCCTCGCGGCCAAAGAGGGATTGGCGTTGCTGAACGGGACCCAAGTGTCCACCGCCATGGCGCTCCGGGCCCTGTTCGAGGTCGAACGAGTCTACGCCGCGGCGGTGGTGTCGGGGGCGCTCACCGTCGACGCCGCCAAGGGATCCGATACGCCGTTCGACGAGCGGATTCAGCGGGTCCGCGGTCATCGGGGTCAGATCGACGCGGCCCGATGCTATCGCGAGCTCCTGGCCGGCAGTGCGATTCGAGCCTCGCATCTCGAGGGCGACGACCGGGTCCAGGACCCGTACTCGCTTCGGTGCCAGCCCCAAGTCATGGGGGCGTGTCTCGACCTGATGCGGAACGCGGCCGCCACGTTGGTGACGGAGGCCAACGCCGTCTCCGACAACCCTCTCGTGTTTCCCGAGACGGGCGAGGTGATTTCCGGCGGGAACTTTCACGCCGAACCGGTGGCCTTCGCGGCCGACACGCTGGCGATCGCGGCGGCCGAGATCGGGGCATTGGCTGAGCGGCGGATTGCTCTCTTGACCGATGCGTCGGTTTCGGGGCTGCCGCCGTTTCTGGTGGCCGAGCCGGGGCTCAACTCGGGGTTCATGATCGCCCATGTCACCGCGGCGGCCCTGGCCAGCGAGAACAAGACGTTGGCGCACCCGGCCAGCGTCGACTCGATGCCGACCTCCGCCAATCAGGAGGATCACGTCAGCATGGCGACGTTTGCCGCCCGCAAGCTCGGCGACATCGCCGTCAACGTCCGGCGGATCGTGGCGATTGAATTGCTGGCCGCAACGCAGGGCATCGACTTTCACCGGCCGCTCGCCACCAGCCCGAGCCTCGAGCGCGCCCATGCGGCGGTGCGGGCCCGGGTGAAGCACTATGGCGAAGACCGGTACTTCGCGCCCGACATCGGCGCGGTCGAGGGCCTCATAGCGACGGAATTGTTCGCGGAGATGCTCGGTCCGCTAGCCCTCCTCGATCCGGTCGGCTAAGATCGGGCCTATGCCGATTCCCGAACTGCCGAAGCTGCCGTGCTTTCCCTGTCCCCACGATGCCGCCTGCTGTGCCTACGGCAGCACCTGTTCCGACGACGAAGCGGCCGCGATCATCGCTGAATTCGGAGATGGCAAGGTCTATCGGACCCGGTGGGGCGAGTGGCGAACCCGGGTCAAGAACGGTCGCTGCGTGTTCTTCAACGGCCAGGGCTGTTCGATTCATACCCGGCCCTACTACCCCGCCGTATGCCGGGGCTTTCCGTGGATCGACGCGGAGACCGGGGGCCCATACGAATACGATCGGACGATTTGCCCGGAGTTCATCACCCGCCCCGAGTTGGTGCAGATCTTCCCGTTTGAGCGGTCCACCGTCACGGCGGCACGTCGAACGCCTTCTGCCGACGGCGAATGAACACCAGCCCGAATCCGAGCGCCGACCCGCCAATCAAGAACCACTGCACCGCATAAGACAGATGCGGGCCGTCGTCGAGCGACGGGGGCCCGAGCCGGACCGGCAGTGAGCGCCCTCGGATCGTGTGGTCGGGGGTGGTCGAATCGGCGGTCCGGATCACGAGATAGGGCGCGATCGGGTAGGGGAGCCGGGAGGCCATCGCGGTCCGGTCCAACCGGCGCCACGTCTCGCCCTCGGGTCCCTTGAGCGGCTGTCCGTCTCCCTCGTCCGGGATCGCGACCGCGATGCCCTCGAAGTCCGCGTCGACCGGCTCGGCGTAGCGATTCGGGCCGAAGGTCGAGATGGCGTCGGGGCTGGGCACAAATCCCCGGTTCACCAGCACCACGGTATCCCGGTTCGGCAGCCGGAGCGGCGTGATGATCTGAATGCCTGGGGTCCCTTGGAAGAGGCGGCCTCGAATGATGAACCCGTGGTCGGGATCGAACCGCCCCGCGAGGCGGACGCGGCGGTAGCCGATCGGGCCCTCGAGGGATTGGGTGGTGAGGTCGGCCATGGCGAGCCGACTCTGTTCGACCGCCAGTCGGTTCCGCTCCCGGCGTTCGAAGAGCCGGCTGAGTTGCCAGCTGCCGAGCCCGGCACACGCCACCGCCACCAGCACGGTCAGGGCAAAGAGGAGGTGGCGTCCAGATGACATGGGTCGAGTGTCTGTAAAGGGGGACAGCTTAGGTCATCGCGCCGGGGGGCGAATGGCCCGCCGAATCGCCGATAAACCGTTCGTGGATAACAACATAACTTGGTGAGAACGAAAATGGCCCACGGCTTGCTTCAGGGGGGTCCGTTCAGGTCAGACATGCTGTCGTGGACACCTAACCGGGAAACAGCCATGCGTCACAGGGTCGTGGTTTCATCGCTCACGTTGCTCCTCGCGCTCGCGGCATCGAACGAAGCCGCCGCCCAGCGCCGCCGGGGCTTGGTCGACATCACCCCAGCCAGTGACCGGCATGGGTTCTGGATCAGCCTCGGGCTCGCCGCCGGCACCGAGTCGAGTCGGTTCGAGCCCGAAACCGAGTACACCAACGGGTTGACCAAGCCCTCGTTTTCCCTCCGCATGGGGGGCACGGTCAACCCCAATCTGCGGCTCGGAGTCGAGTTGGCCGGCTGGGGTGACCGCCGCTATGACGGCAGTATCCAGGAGAACGTGACGAGCTACTTGGGTGGACTGATGCTGATCGGTCAGTTTTATCCGGTGAAGAAGGCCGGCTTCTTCCTCAAAGGGGGCGCCGGGCTGACGCGGTCAGGAGAGGTGCTCGAGTCCTCGAATTCCGATCTCCACGAAGACGGCTTCGGCTGGACCGCCGGGGCGGGCTACGAGATCAAACTGAGCCGGTCGCTCTTCATCACGCCGAGTGTGGACCTGCTCAAGCACCGGTCGCAGACCCGGGGCAGTAACGGCAATCTGTTGCCGGCCCTGCACGATCGATTGGCGATGGTGGGCGTGGCCCTCACGTTTCAATCGGGGCGTTGACCCAGGGGGTGCGGCGGTAGGGCGGGAGTTTCCATCACAAACCACGCGTCTCCGACAAGACCGGGCTTCCGTCCTACCGTCGTACCCTCTTTCTTTCCAGTTGTTCGTCGGTCCACCACTGCCGCCCTGACCGGGGCGGCTCTCGGTTTTCCTAGGGGGCGGATGTGAAGCAATCCTGGATTCGGCACTGGGCACTGGCCACCCTGATCGTCGGTTGCGGCGATCCGGTGTTGGGCCCCGCGGACATCGCGGGTCAGTACCAGACCAAGTCGTTCGTCATCGTGGTGAACGGCACGACTAACGAGCTCCTGTCCCGCGGGGCCACGGTCAATCTCCGGCTCAATGCCGATGGAACGACCAGCGGGCGGGTCACGATCCCGATCGTTCCCGGCGTGCAAATCACCGCCGTGGACGATGATCTGACCGGGACCTACACGATCCGTAACGGCGTGGTCCGCCTGGTGGGGAACAGCTACCTGGACGGGCTGGCCTTCACGGCCGACCCTCCCGAGCTCCGGGCCTTCATCTCATTCTCCGATCCGAATCGGGTGGGGACCTTCAACCTGACCCTGTCCCGCCAATGAGGCCCACCGCCCGAGTCGCTGCCCTGATCCTGGCGGGGTTGCTGGCCCGCCGCGTTCCAGCCGCAGCCCAGTACAGCCAGGATGGACAAGGCCGGAGAGAGCGTCCGTCTCCGGCGGTCAGCTTTCTTGCCGGCCCGTCGAGCTATAACCTTTCGGGGAAGGGTACCGCGGTGGCCGCGGCCATCCGGTTCGACGTCCCGACCGGCCGGTTGTTCATCATCGAACCAGGAATCGGGTTCTTCCGGTATCGGAACCGGTTCGGGCAGACCGTCAAGTACCTGCTCCCCGAGATCAGCTTCCAGTTCCAGCCGGGCCGGGGAGCCGTTCGTCCCTATGTCGGGGTCGGGGCGGGGTATTCTGAGTATCTCACGGGGCCGGGCGCCTCTCCCGGGACGGTCCATGCCGCCGCGGGGGTCCGGGTCTGGGTGACCCGGAATTATGGCTTCCGCGGGGAGGTCAGGGTCCGGGGCCTTGACCCCTTTTCGGGCCAGCGGATGACCGACTTTTCGGTTGGCTTGACGAAACGACTTGGCAGGTAGCGCGTGCGCGGGTTCCGTTTTCTCCAACTTTCCTTCGCTGTTGGCGGGGTCGCGGGTTCCTTCGGTCCGCTGGCCGCGCAACGCGACTCGACCCGTCGTGATACGGTGCGGGTGCTCCCCACCTTGACGACCGTGGCCGAACGACTCAACCCGAGCCCATACGCAGTGGCGCTCGCCACGACTACGATCGGCCCCCAGGCGTGGCTGGGCCGGCGGGGCTTCGGGATCGACGAGGCGTTGGGCATGGTGCCGGGCGTGCTGGCCCAGTCGAGGTATGGCACCGGCGACGTTCGGTTGGTGATTCGCGGGTTCGGGGCTCGGGGCGCCGGTGATCGTTCCAATGCCGGGACGTCGAGGGGAATCCGAATTCTCACCGACGGCTTTCCTGAGACCGAGCCCGACGGGCGGACCTCGCTCGACGGGGTCGACTTAGCGGCTACCCAGCGGATCGACGTGATTCGATCGAACGCCAGCAGCCTGTTCGGGAATGCCGCCGGTGGCGTGATCAACCTGACGACCGTTCCGGATTTCTCGAAGCCCTTCAGTGAGGTCGGGCTCGAGGCCGGTGGATTCGGATTCGAGAAGTACACCGCCAGAGTCGGATTGCGCCTGGCCGAGTCGAAGTGGGCCACTACGGTGACCCGCACGGTCTTCGGCGGGTGGCGCGGCAACTCGGCCGCGAGTCGGTGGCTGGTGAATTCCAGCCTGGTGAGCCCAATCGGCGCCGCCACCCAGCTGGGAGTGTTTCTCTTGGCGTCGGACCACGCCTTCAAGATCCCGGGGCCGCTGACCCAAGCGCAGGTTGACCTCAACCCCGAGCAAGCCAACAGCACCTATCTGACCCGATTGGAGCGCCGCCACAACCGTCAGGGCCGGTTGGGCGCGAGCGTCGAGCACCGCTTCGCCGGCGGTGGGGCGCTCTCGAGCATGCTCTACGTGAACCCGAAGTTTCTCCAGCGGTCGGAGCGGGGCACGTTTCGGGACTTCACCCGGTATCACGTCGGCGGCAACGTGGTCTACTCCAATTCGGCGAATCTAGGCGGGACAACCCGGGCTCGGTTCTTGGGCGGGCTAGACGAGGCCTACCAAGACGGAGCGATTCTCTTCTACTCACTGACCCCCGAGGGTAATCGGGGCGCCACGCTTCGGGACAACAAGCGGGAAGGGGCCAACAATCTGGGCTTTTTCGTGCAGACCGAGGTGGATGTGAGCCAGAAGATTGGGCTGTCGGTCGGAGCCCGCCGCGACGCGATCACCTACTACGCTGAGAGCTTCATCAATCCGAAGCTCAATGACAAGAAGGTTTTTGCCCGCCTCACACCGAAACTGGGGCTCAACTACCGGTTGAGTCCCGCGCATTCGATTTATGCCAACGTCGGCGGCGGGGTCGAGGCGCCGGCGGGCAATGAGACCGACCCGGCGGGGACCTTCGGGCAGGATACCGTGTTGGCGATCAACCCGCTGCTCGAGCCAATCCGGTCAACGACTTATGAAGTCGGCACCAAGCAGTTGGTCACCTTCGGGGCGGAAAGTGCGGTGAGCGACGTCAGCTACGATGTGGCGTTCTATCGGACCAACGTCACCAACGAGATCGTGCCGTACCGAGGCGGGCGGTTCTATTTCACGGCGGGCAAGGCGCGCCGGAGCGGGGCCGAGTTTGGTTTGAACGTCAATACCCGCTCCGGCTTCTCGATGCAGGGCATGCTCGGGCTATCCGATCACAAGTACTCCGAGTACTTGGTCGATTCGGTCCACTACGACAAGACGAAGCAAGGGCGGTTCGCCGACTATTCCGGGAACCGGGTCGTCGGGGTTCCGAACACCATGTTTGGATTGACCCTTGGCCTCGCGCCGAGGGGGTGGGGCGGGGTCCGGGCCCAGGTCGGGGTTCAGGGTAACGGGGCCTATTTCGCGGATGATGCCAATGCCGTGTCGGTGGCCGGTTACAGCCTGGTCCAGGCGACCGTCGGGCTCGACCGGCCGGTCGAGATCGGCGGGGGGGCCACGGTCCGGGGGTCAATCAGCGTGCAGAATCTCCTCAACAAGCGCTATATCGGGTCGGCCTTTCTCAACCCGGACATCGTGGGTAACATGCCGGTGGCTTTCGAACCCGGGCTGCCCCGATCGGTGGTGGTTTCGGTGGCCGTGGGCTACCGGTAAGTCAATGGCGGGAAGGAATTTGACCTCGGTTCAGTTACCGTCTATAATGGGGTCCGCGCCCTGGTGGTGAAACTGGTAGACACGCTATCTTGAGGGGGTAGTGCCGAAAGGCATCTCGGTTCGAGTCCGAGTCAGGGCATTGGAAGTTTCCGCCGGTTTTTTGTTCTCGCCGTTCGTTGCCAGCGTAGCTCAGTGGTAGAGCACTCGATTCGTAATCGAGCGGTCGTCGGTTCAATCCCGACCGCTGGCTCTCTCTCACCGCCGTTCTGGCCCTTACCTCTCCTCACGGCATCCCGTCCCGCGACCCGGGCAGTCCGGATCGCGGGCTTCTGAGCCCGGTTTAGGCTTTGTCGTAGACCGTTTTCCTGGTCATCTCGCCGCGGGGCGTGGTGGCGGTGGAGACGATGGTCATGGTCTTGCCGTCGTCGCTCAGGCTCCGGACTTCGTGGGTTTTGATCGTCATCTCCCCCATCGGCGTGGTGAAGGTGTTCTCGCCGTCGGTGACGATGGTGTTTTCTACCCACGTGGATTTGGTCGTCATCTCGGCACCCCGCATCCCCGGGTTCTTGCTGTCGCGCCCGTCGAGGTAGTAGGTCAGCAGGGTCGTCCGCTCCGCCATCTTTTGCTCAATGACCATCTTGCTGTCGGAGTGCATGATGAACAGCTCACTCGGTCGCATCCCGCCCATTCCGCCGGGGCGCTGTCCCGCGCCACCCGCGCCGGCCGGGGGCGCCGGGATCGGGTCGCTTTTTTCGGTGTTGATCTTCCAGGTGCCCGAGAAGTCGGGTTTCTGGGCCGCTCGAGGGCCGGCCAGCAGGCTGATGGCCGCAAGGGCCGGGAGCGCGTAGTTCATGGGGTGCCTTGGGTTTAGGTGCGAGATTAACAGTACGGCCACCGCGGGCCGACCGTTGAGGGCCGGCGAGCGGCCGCAATCCGATCCGCTTCCCGAGGCGGAGTCCCTGGCGTAGTTTGGGAGGGGCCCTACCGGGAACTTTCCGGGCGCCCACACTATTCCTTTCACCCAAGACCTATGACCAGCATTGATATCCCCAGGCTGCCAACGGACCCCGGGGCGGCCCCGAGCGGGGGCGGGCAGGGTGTGGCTCGCCGGGTCATCGACCGGGTCACCTACCCGGCGGAGCGCCCGTTCTCGAGCCTGACCGCCTATTACGTGCTGGTGGTGGCGGTCGTCTCGGTGATCCTGTATTTCGTCCCCTCGGGCCGGGCCATGGTCTCGGGGGAGCGGCTGGCCCAGCTGATGAAAGGCAACCTGTTCGACCCGGCGGGGTCGGGCAGTCTGCTCTCGTGGAGCACGACGCTCGACATGGCGTTGGCCATGCTCGGCGCGTTCTTGCTGATGCTCCCGACCTCCTGGGTCTACATGGCGGAGCGGCGGCGCAAGGGCTTTTCCCAAAGCATGGTCCAAACGATGATCGTGCTGGCCGTCGCGATCGCGGGGGTGGTGGTGATCGTCCGGAACAGTACGGCGCTGGCTTTCAGCTTGACGGGCATCGTGGCGGCGGTCCGGTTTCGGAACGACTTGGCGGACACCCGCGACACGCTCTACATCTTCACGTGTATCGGCGTGGGTCTGGCCTCGGGGGTTCAGGCGATGGCCGCGGCACTCGTGCTGTCGATGATCTTCAACTACATCACCCTGCTGTTTTGGCGGGGTGATTACGGGATGTGCGAGTTGGGCCGGTCGCCGGGCCACTTGCTGGTCGGCAGCGCCGCCTGCCACACCAACGGCAAGGGCAATGGGAAGGGCGCCAAGAAAGGTCAGAAAGAGAAGGACTTCACGTCGGTGCTGGTGGTCCGGGCGCTCGACGCCGAGCGGGCCCGTCCTGCGATCGACGGGATGCTCGCGACGGAGTGCCGCCGGTTTGAGCTGGCCGAGATCGACAAGAATTCCAAGGGGCAGGGCGTGCTCAAGTATCGGATTCGGCTGGGGAAGAACTCGGACCCCCGGAATCTCGAGGACGCCTTGCTGACCCGCGCCGCACCGAACGTCGTCGGCGCTCGGATTCATTGAGGTGAGGGCGATCCGGTCGGTTGGTTCGGCGTTGGTGTGCTTGACCGTGGCGGGTCCGGTCCTCCAGGGCCGCCCGACGGTCGCGGCGTGTCTCATCGGCGGGCGGGCGGCGGCCCGGTGGGAGCTTCCCCCGGCCATGCGCGAGGTGTCGGGCATGGCGTTGACCGACGACGGGCGGCTCTTCCTGCATAACGATGAGCGGGGCGTGGTCATGGCGCTCGATGCTGCCACGGGCCGCCCGGTGGGGCGGTACCGGCTGGGCGCCGGGCTTCGGGCGGATTTCGAGGGGATCGCGGTGGTCGGCCGGACGCTGGTCTTGACCACGAGCGATGGTGATCTGGTCGAGGCCGATCTCCCGGCCAAAGGGGCGCCGGACGCGGTCCTCGCGGTGACGGCCGTTCGGACCGGCGTGGGGGCGCAGTGCGAGGTCGAAGGTCTGACGTATGACCCGGTCGGCCGGGTCCTGTTGATGGCCTGCAAGGCTCCGCGGGGCGCGAGCCCCCGGAAAGAGGTGGCGGTGTTCCGGTGGGATCCCGCCACCCGGGCCCTGGCTCGCCCGGACCGAATCACATTCTCCGTGCATGATCTCAGCCGGGGCCGGCCGGGCAAGGGCTTCCATCCGTCCGCCATCGAAGTTGATCCACGGACGGGCGAGTGGGTCATGCTGGCGTCCGCCGACCACGCGGTGGCAACGGTCGACCGCTCGGGCCGGGTGCTTGCCACGGGGTTGCTGGGCGGGCGTCACCTCCAGCCGGAGGGG
This sequence comes from Gemmatimonadota bacterium, assembly GCA_031375485.1. Classification (GTDB taxonomy): domain Bacteria; phylum Gemmatimonadota; class Gemmatimonadetes; order Gemmatimonadales; family GWC2-71-9; genus SHZU01. The sequence continues at coordinate 13,119 of JANMHX010000205.1, forward strand.
TTGGCCCTTGGCTCGGATGGGTCGGTGTACGTCAGCGATGAGGGGGGCAAGGGCCCCGGCACGGTGACGGTGTATGTCTGTCGTTAGGCGCTGGGTGGCGGCGGTGGGCGAGGTGAGCTCGTCGGTGTTCCAGATCGGCGATGCCGGGGCCGGTGGTGACCGACGTGGGCGACGGGATTCGGGTCGTGGCCATCGATACGCATTGGTGGCTCCATCACGGCCCGCGGTGTTCGACCATCCGGCCGGGTGGTTCGGCCCGTCCGACGCGACTCCGCTCCATGAGGCGGCGTTTCTCGGGTCGGCCGGCACCCTTCGGGGCTTTCGGAGCATCAGCGCCGGGTTCGGCCATAGCGACGAGGGGAAACAAGATCTAAGCCCGAGCGGAGTTCGGATTCTAGCTAGATTGCTGCCATGAGCTATCCATTCAAACCCGGGTTGGTATCCCGTCTGGCCGATCAGCCGATTGCCAGGGTGGTCGCCTATTACATCCTGTTGGCGGCGCTGGCTCTGGTACTGTACCAGATCGCGCCGAACCTGCCCGGGGTGTTCACCTCGGGGCGGTTCGATCAGTTGGCGTCGCCCTCGAACCTGCTGACGGGCGCGTCGAGCACGCCGCTCTCGGCGCAAGAGGCCGCGATCGAGGCGATCATCGCCATGTTGGGCTCGTATCTCCTGATGCTGCCGGTGGCCTGGGTGTACATCCTGACCCGGCAGAAGCGGGGCTACCAGCAGTCGCTGGTGCAGACGCTGATCATCCTGCCGATCGTGGTATCGGCCATCGTCATCCTGGTGAAAAGCAGCGTGGCGCTGGCGTTCAGCTTGGGCGGGATCGTCGGGGCGATCGCGTTTCGGAACCGGCTCGAGGATACCAAGGACGCGGTCCAGATTTTTCTCGCCATCGGCGTCGGGCTCTCGTGCGGGGTTCAGGTGATGTCGGTGGCGGTGGTGCTCTCGATGTTCTACAACCTGATCAACCTGACCTTGTGGTGGACTGACTTCGGGCGGACCCCCGCGGCGTTCGACGGCCCGCCGGCGCAGCGCCGATTGGCCCAGCTCCGGCAGGCCCAAGCCCGAAAGACCGGGGCGTTCGTCTCCCAGGTCGACTCGATGCTGCTCCGGTCGATGACGCCGGAGCAACTCCTGGCGCTGGCGGAACGGGCCAAGAAGCGACGGGAGCGGTTGTCGGAGGAAATCGGCGTCGCGGTAACAGGCGAACTCAAGGTGCCGCGGTTCGACGCCACGCTTCGGATCGCCGCGCCCGGCGGCGACGTGGAATCGATCCGTCACGACATCGAGGTCGCGCTCCGCGAGGGTGCCAAGTTCTGGCAACTCGAGGCCGTGACGACGGCCGATGCAGGGCGGCAGACGATTCTCTACCGTCTCAAGCTCAAGAAGAGCGTGCCGGGACCGGTGCTGTTGGAATCGGTCCGCCGGGCGGTAGTCGGGCGGGTGCTCTCCGTTGACTTGACGTAGGCTCGGTGGCCCCGCTTTCCCAGTTCCGCTGTGCGGTCGATGGGGCGGAGGCGCTCGGGCGCCTCCGGGATGCCCAGTTGCCGCTAGGTCTCACGGCCGGGGCCGCGGTCCGGAGCTTTCATCGCGACATCTACCTCGATACCCCCGACGGGGCGCTCAACGGCCGGGGCGTCGTGTGCCGGCTCCGGATTCAGGCGGACGATCAGCGGGTCTTGGGCCTGATCATCGGCGGCTCGACCGATCACCCGCCGGAACGCTGGGAGGCCCCGGTCCAGGAACTCGATGCCCGGCGGGCGCTCGAGGGCACCACCGAGCCGGCCCGGCGGTTGCGCGGGATGGTCGATCCCGCCCTGCTCAAGCCCCGGATCGAAGTGGAAACCGAGCGCTGGACGCGGACCGTCACGGGGGGCTGGCTCCGGCGAACACCCCGGTTCGCGTTCCTCTACGACCTTTGCACCGTCCGCCACGGCGGGCTGGCCCGGACGTTCGAGGAAGTCCAAGTGCGCCGGCTGGCTCCGGGCGGCCCGCACCTGGAACAGATCTCGGCCTCGCTCGAGGGCGACCACGGACTCCGGCCGCTGGTCGTTCCCAAATCAGTGCGGGCCTCGCACTTGATCGAGGCCATGACCGGCGAGGCCACGGCCCGGATGATCGCCTCGCAACGGGCGGTGGCGTTGCTGGCCGTCGACGGCGGCGGGGTCGCCTTCCTTCGGGAGAACGACAGCCTGGCCTTGCCGGTGGCCCGGGGGAGCGGCGAGGAGGCGTGCCGCCACCTGCTCCGGTACCTCTTCGACAGCGGGGTCGGGGTTCTGACGCTCCTCGGCACCGCCTCGGGGTCCGAAGAGCGGGCGACGCTCGAAATCTGGATGGCCCGCCGGATCCGGGGCCGGGGAGACGGTGCTCCGCCGATCCCGATCGCCTGGCTCACGCTACCGGAGGCGTTGACGAAAGTCGGCACTCCCGAGCTTCGCCATCCCGAAACGTTAGGCGCTTTGGCCTTGGCTTCGCGTCTGGACGTCGCCTCGGCCATCGGGACGGCGGACGTGATCGTAGCGCCCCGGCCCTCGGCCCTTGGAGCCGGCGCCGACGTGGGCGATGGCCGGCGTCGGGAGCGGCCCGAGCGTCCGGCGGGGCGGGTCAAGACCGACGCGCCGGCCGAACATTTCTTGAACGTCGAGTTGAGCCAGCTGGCGTTCCACGAGCGGGTCCTCGAAATGGGAGAGGACCGGACCCTCCCGTTGGCCGAACGGCTCCGCTATCTGGCGATCGTGGGCAGCAACCTCGACGAGTTCTTCTCGGTCCGGGTTGGGGCGCTCAAGGCCGCGATCGCCGAGGGTGATAGCAAGCGCAGCTTCGACGGGTTGAGTGCGATCGAACAGTGCGAGGCGATCGGGGCCCGGGTCCCGGGGTTGGTCGAACGCCAGATGCGGGTGGCGGCCACGTTGGTCGCCGAATCGGCCGCCCGCGGCGTCCGGGTCCGGGGATGGGGCGAACTCGACCCACCCGCCCGGACGGCGCTCGCCCGGTATTTCCGAACCGAGCTGCTGCCCCTCCTGACGCCGCGGGCCGTGACGATGGCCCCGGGGCATCCATTTCCGATCATCCCGCACCTGACGCTGGCGTTTGCGGTGCTGGTCCGGGACATCCATACCGGGCCGATCCACTTCGCGTACCTGGCGATTCCGGCGCGCTTGCCCCGGGTGATCCCGGTTCCCGAGACGACCGATCTGGTGTTGCTGGAGGACGTGGTGCGCGCCAACCTGCAGGCCTTCTACCCGGATCGGCCGGTGGAGCAGGCGTGGCTCTTCCGGATCACCCGCGGGGCGGAACTGGACGTGCACGAGGAGGATGCCGGCGACCTGCTGCAGGCCATCGAGGAGGAAGTGCGGCGCCGGTCGCAGAACGCTCCGGTGCGGCTCGAAGTCGAGCGGGGTACCCCGGCGTTGGTGCTCGATCTCTTGATGAAGGAGCTCCGGTTCGAGCGACGCGGAGCCGCCACCACGTTAGGCAGTGCCGATGTGTACGCGCCGGACGGCTGGCTCGACCTCTCGGTCCTCAAAGACCTGGCCGGCCGGCTTCCGGCGTCCGATCAGTATGGGCCGGTGGTGGCGCGCGACCCCTTCGGGGCCGGCTCGGTGCTCGATCGCATCGACCGGGGCGACGAGTTGGTCCATCATCCGTATGACGACTTCGAGACCACCGTGACCCGGTTCATCGAAGAGGCCGCGGTGGCCGCGGACGTGGCGGCCCTCAAGATCACGTTGTACCGGGTCGGGGAACGGTCGCGGCTGATCGATGCGCTGATCCGGGCGGCGGAGCAGGGCAAGGATGTGGCGGCCTTCGTCGAGCTCAAGGCCCGGTTCGACGAAACCCGGAACGCCCAATGGGTCAAACGGCTCGAAGAGGTCGGAGCCCAGGTGGTGTATGGCCTCGTCGGGCTCAAGACGCACGCCAAGGTCGCCCTGGTCATCCGTCAAACCGAAACCGGGGTCCGGCGGTATGCCCACATCGGCACCGGCAACTACAATGCGGGAACGGCCCGGGCGTATACGGATGTCGCCTTCTTCACCGCCGACCCCGAACTCACCGCCGACGTCGGGGACCTCTTCAACCAGCTGACCGGATCGACCCAGGCGCCGGCGGGCCCGATGCGTCGCCTGCTGGTGTCGCCGGCGGGCACGGTGCCGGGGCTTCTGGCACGGATCCACCGCGAGATCGAACATCAGGAGGCCGGCCGTCCGGGGCGGATCCGGATTCAGGTCAACGGCATCGAAGACCCCGAGATCATCGCCGCCCTCTACCGGGCGTCGGCGGCCGGCGTCGAGATCGATCTGCTGGTCCGAGGGCTCTGCGTGCTCCGGCCCGGGGTTCCGGGGCTCTCGGAGCGAATTCGGGTTCGGAGCGTGTTGGGGCGGTTCCTCGAGCATCAACGGATCTATCACTTCGGCAACGGCGGGCTGGACGAGTATCTTATTGGGTCAGCGGACTTGAGGCCGCGGAACCTCCGGCGGCGGGTCGAAGTCTTGACCCCCGTCGAGCGGCGCGATCTCAAGGCCCGCTTGGGCCGGATGCTCGATGATTTGCTGGCGGAGCCGACCGCCTGGGTCCTCGACTCCGAGGGCCGGTACGCCCGGCCGCCGGTCGTGGCCGGCCGCCGTCACGTTCACGATCTCTTGATGGAGCCGCTTCCGCGGACTTGAAGCGCCTTGGCTACTGATCCACTCCTCGCCCGGCTCGCCCGGATCCTCGAAGGCCAGTACACCATCGAACGGGAAATCGGCCGGGGCGGGATGGCGACCGTCTATCTGGCCCGTGACCAGCGGCACCGCCGGGAAGTGGCGATCAAGTTGCTCCAACCGGAGTTGACGACGGCCGCGACGGCCGAGCGATTCCTCCGCGAGATCGAGATCACCGCCAAGCTCCAGCATCCCCATATCCTGACGTTGATCGACTCGGGCGCCCGCGACGGCCTCGTGTACTACGTCATGCCGCATGTCGTCGGGGAGTCGCTTCGGGAGCGGCTGATCTGGGAAAAGCAGTGCAACATCGAACAGAGCGTGCAAGTGGCGCGTCAAGTGGCCGGCGCGCTCCAGCATGCCCACCATCACGGGGTGATCCACCGGGACATCAAGCCCGAGAATATCCTGCTGTCCGCCGGGCAGGCGATGTTGGCGGATTTCGGGATCGCCCGGGCGATTCGGGACAGCGGCCAGGCCACGATCACGGCCGTGGGCCTCCCCCTCGGCACGCCGGCCTACATGAGTCCCGAGCAGGTTTCCGGGCGGGGCGAGATCGACCATCGGAGCGACATCTATTCGCTCGGCTGCGTGTTGTACGAAATGCTGGCAGGGCGGCCGCCGTTCGTGGCCGCGACGGTTGGCCGGGTCATGCAGATGCACATGACCGAAGAGCCGGCGCCGATCCAGACGTGTCGGTCGGCTGCGCCGCAGGCGCTTGATGGGATCGTGGCGCGGGCCATGGCCAAGGAGCCGGAGGACCGATTTCAATCCGCGCAGGAGTTGGCGGATGCGTTGGGATTGGTCGAGGCCGCCGAGACGCTGGAACGCGCCACGCCGACCGGACCCCGGCGGCGAATCACCGCACCGGACGGGCCGGCGGGCGCCGGCTTCGGGTCGACGCCATTCTCCCTCAAACGACTGCTGGTGACCGGGGCCGGGATCGGGGTACTGGTGATTGCCGCTCTGGCCCTTCGAGGATCGGGCGGGTCCGACCGTCCACCTGCGGTGGACACAGCGGCGGGCCCCGACTATTTGAGCTCGATTGGCGTCAAGCCGCTCGATGCGATCGGGGGCGATTCCGCCTCGGCGATGGTGTCGGCCGGGATTACCGAGGAAATCTCGGCGCAATTGAGCAAGATCAAGCGGCTCAAGGTCATTTCGAGGACCACCATGGAGGCGGTCAATCGGAAAGGCTGGACGACCCGCACGGTGGCTGATTCTCTGGGGATTCGCTATCTGATCGAAGGTTCGGTGCAGCGGAGCGGCCAAGAATTGGCGGTCACGCTCCAGTTGATCGACGCCGTCAACGACGCCCACGTGTGGAGCGAGTCGTACCGGCGGCCGCTGCGGGACATTCTGATGTTGCGCGAGACGATCGCCACCAAGGTGGCGGAGGCTCTGGCGGAGCGGGTGCCGACCCTCCGAGCCGCGGCGGCACCGGCCGCAGCGTCACAGAACCCGGCGGCGGTCGAAGCGATGGCCCGCGGGGTGGCGCTGCAGGACGCGGGGAGTGAGCCGCTGATTCTCGAGGCCATCGCGGCGTTCCAGGTGGCGTTGGAACTTGATTCGACCTATGCCGCGGCGGCGGTCGAGTTGAGCAACGCGCTTCGGCTCTACGTGAATCTCGGCTTCTCCGGGGAGCGCGACCCGTTTCAGACGTTGGCGGAATCGTTGCGCTGGGCCGAGCGGGCGGTGCAACTCGACCGGACGTCGGCGCAGGCCTGGGCGGCCCGGGGGTCGTCCCGGTTCGAGACCGGGGTGCCGACCGAGCAGGCCTTGGCCGATCTGGAGCAGGCGGCGGCGCTGGCGCCGGCGGACGGCCGAGTTCGCTTGAGCCGGGCCTTTGCGTTGAGCCGGATCGGCCGCCATCGGGAAGCGTTGGAGGACATGCGGGCCGCCGTGGCCCTCGATCCGCTCAATGCCGCGACGCGGGGAGGCGGCTTGGCGCTCACGGCGCTGGGCGCCCGGGACTACGACCTGGCGGCCTCCCAGGCCATGCTAGCGGCTGATCGCGATCCCGGGTTCGCCGGGTGGCGCGTCATTGCCGGCGTGGCCCTGATGCTCGGCGGCAAACCGGAGCAGTGCTTGGCGCTCAAACTCGACGACCCGGGGGTTCCGGTCACGGCGATGTGCTTGAGCCGCCTCGGCCGGGAACCCGAGGCGGCCAGGTTGATCGACAGTTTGATTCCGCTGGCCGGCCGGAAGGCGGTGTCGGTGTACACCTTGGGGTTCATCGGGGCGTACTACGCCACCCTCGGCGATGCCGAGGCGGCCATCCGGTGGCTCCGCAGTGCCCACGAACTTTCGCCGACTGCGTTTGATTTTCGGTTTTACTCGTCCGGGCTGTTCGACCAGGTCCGCGACAACCCGGTCTTCCAGCGGGGTTTGGACCAAATCCTCGCCCGGATCCGGTCGCGGTTTTCCTAGGCGGCCGGGAGTCCGCAGGCCGAGCAGAAGCGGGCGCCGGCCTCGGGGCGCGGGCCGCACTTCGGACATCCTCTCATGGTCATGACCGGCGGGGCGCTGGCCGCCGCGGATCGGTCCAGCACCTGCGTGGCCTCGATGGCCAGCCGGCCCCGAATGCTCTGATAGTCATCGTCGGAGACCTTGCCGGTGGCTCGGTCGAACTCGAGCTCCTTGATGGCAAGGAGAGCCCGTCCTCGGGGCGTTTCCTCGACGGGGTCGGCATCCTCGAGACCGTCGTCGACGGTTTGGGTCCCGAGCCCACCGAGGGCCATCCACAGCACCAACGCCCCGAGGAGTACGGCGGTAATCAGTTCGAGAATCACGCGTCGAGGTCTTTCAAGGCCCGGTCGAGATTGGCCTGTTGTTCGGGGGTCAGATCCGAGCCGCCAGCCGATCGTCCCGGCGTGGCGGTCTGGGTCTCGAGGCGGAGTCGATGCCGGCGGACCAAGACGAAGCCGAGGGTCGCGGCACCCAGGACGACGGCCACGGTCGGGAGGACGTAGCCGAGGATGTTGAATCCGCGGGCCGGGGGCGCCAGCAGGATCTGCTCGCCGTGTTTGGCCACGAACGCGGCGACGATGTCGTCGGCGGTTTGCCCGGCCTGAAACAGGGCGATGACTTCTTTGTGGAGCTCCGGCGAATAGGTGCAGGTGAAGTCGGTGGTCCGGCACGTGAAGATGTCGAGGTTGCATCCGCAGGTGCACTTGAGCCGCCGCTCGATGCCTTTGACCACTTCGTTATTGTCGAGCGGGTTGGCCTCGGCCCGCAGTTGGCCCACCGACGCGGGATCGCGGAGTGGGTCGGCGGCCCCGGTCTTCGGAGTCTGGGTCTGAGCGCCGAGGCGCTCGAGCGCGGCGGGGGCCAGGAGGGCGGCCAGCAGGGTGCGGCGGTTCATCCGACGGCCGCCGGTTGAGGGGCCGCAGGCGCGCGGTCGCGAATCGGCGGGAGATTGGCATTCCAGGCCGAGGGCCACATCGTGATGAGTCCTCCGATGATCAGGAACACGCCGCCGGCCCAGACCCACCAGACCAACGGATTGACCGTGATTCGGAAGGTGCTTCGTTCGGTCCCGTCGACCGAGCCGGCGTATACCACGTAGAGATCTTCGCGGAGGTCACTCCGGATCCCGACTTCGGTAGAGGGCTGGAAGGTCGGCTTGCCGAAGCTGTCGACGTGCTGGCGCTTTTCCGAGGTCATGATCCCGAGTTTCTTCCCGTTCCGGGTCACTTCCATCGACGCCACCGAGACCTGGCGGTTGAAGGCTTGGTACTGGGAGATCCCCAGAAACTTGAGCGCGTACTCGTGCCCGAAGGGGCTCCCGATCGTGGCCGTGTCGCCGACGCTCAGCGTGGCCTCACGGGTCCGGGTGAACGCCATCCCGGCGAACGCGACGAAGTAGACCACCATCGCAATGTGGACCAGGTACCCGCCGTAGCGGCGCCGGTTTCTAGTAATCAGGCGGCCAAACGCGAGCACCGGGTGTTCGCCGTGCATCCGCTGGCGGGCCCGGACCCCGCGATAGAACTCCTGGGTTACGGTGCCGACCACGAAGCCGGCCAGGCCGAAGGTCATCATGGCGTAGAAGTCCCGGACGCCCAGGGCCAAGAGGACGACCGTGACGAGGATCCCGGTGGATACCGGGAGTATGAACTGCCGGCGGAGGTTGGAGGTGGACGTCTGGCGCCAGGCAATCAGCGGGCCGATACCCGTGAGGGCCAGGAGGCCGAGTCCCAACGGGATGTTCACCTGATTGAAGAAGGGCGGGCCGACCGTGATCTTGGTGCCCCGCACCGCTTCGGACAGGATCGGGAAGATGGTGCCCCAGAGGACGCTGAAGGCAATCCCGACGAGCAGCAGGTTGTTGAACAGGAACGCGGCTTCGCGGCTGGCCAAGGAGTCGAGCTGACTCTCCGGCTCGAGTGCCGGCCACCGCAGGTAGAGCAGGGAAAAGCTGACGAAGGCGGTCAGCACCAAGAACCCGACGAAAAACGCGCCGATATTGGATTGGGTGAAGCTGTGGACGCTGGCGATGACGCCGGAGCGGGTAATGAAGGTGCCGAAGATGCTCAGGAGGAACGACCCGATGACGAGGCCTAAGTTCCATCGCTTCAGCATGCCCCGTTTTTCCTGGATCATGACCGAATGGAGAAAGGCGCTCATGGTGAGCCAGGGCAGGAAACTGGCGTTCTCGACTGGGTCCCAGGCCCAGTAGCCGCCCCATCCGAGCTCGACGTAGGCCCACCACATGCCGAGGGTGATCCCGGCCGACAAAAAGAGCCACGAGAGCAGAGTCCACCGCCGGATCGCGTGGATCCATCCGGTATCGACCCGGCCGGTGACCAAGGCGGCGATCGCGAAGGCAAACGGGATCGTGATGCTGATGTAGCCGAGGTAGAGGAGGGGGGGATGGATGACCATCCCGGGATTCTGGAGTTGGGGATTGAGTCCGTTGCCGTCGGCCGGGGTAAAGGCCAGCCGTTCGAACGGGTTGCCGCTGCCCGAGAGCAGCATCACGGCCAGGAAGAACAGCACGACCGTACTGGTGACGCCCCCGACCGTGGGGAGGAGCATGGCGTACCGGCGGCTGGTAACGGCCTGGGCAATGGCTCCGAAGCTCGCCAAAACGAGGGCCCAGAACAGCAGCGATCCCTTCTGGCCGGCCCAGAGCGCGGCAAAGACGTAGTAGTCCGGCAAATTCCGCGAGGTGTACGACGCAACGTACTCGACATTGAAATCATGCGCGAAGAGGGCTTTCCAGAGCGACACCGCCGCGACCCAGAGCACGATGGCGATCGCGTAGCTCGACCGCTCGACGACCACGCCGGCGTCCGGGCGTTGCCGCCAGCTCGGGATGAAGGCGAAGGCCGCCACGTAGATGGAAAGCAGGAACGCCATCCAGAGCGCAAATTGGCCCAAGAGTGTCATGGTTTGGCCTCTTTGAGAAAGCTGTCGATCAGGTTCTGGTGGCCCTGGTACTCGGGGCGGGTGAGCGCGATCTGGGCCGGGTAGGCGGCCAGGAATTCCCGGTGGGCGGCGGCGGCGGCGGCGGGATCGCGGCGGAGCTTGGCCACGGAGCCCCGAATCAGCGGAGCGAACAAGTGGCCGGGCTGTTGGGTTCCGATGGTGTCGGCCAAGGCGGCGGCGCCGGCGGCGTCGCCGGTGGCAATCCGGAGCATCGCGGCGTGAAACCGGGCGTCGGCGTCGACTTGGTCGAGCATCCCGTAGGCCGCGAAGGCCATCGGCGAGAAGGTGGTAAGGGTGGCCGAATCGCCGGCCTCGCTGGCCCGCATGATCCGCTCGAACAGCCGGTCGAACCGTTCCCGGGGTGTCATCGTGCTCAGGTCGGGCGGGGTGCCGGCTTCGGGCCCTCCGGTACCTTGGACCGCCAGCGGCTGGGGGGAGACTTGGTCCAAATTGGACCAAAACACCGCCCCGAGGAGGGCGATGACGGTGGCCGCGCCCAAGACATAGGGGACCGTATTCCGGCCACCCCCAGCTTTGGCGCCCCCCGCCTCGGCGGGGGCCCCACAGGCACTGCAGAACCGCCCCTGCAGCGGTGCGCCGCAGGAGGGGCAGAAACGGAACGTCTGGGTCACCGAAGCATCTCCATCGTCTGGGCGGAAAGGTAATCCAGAATCAAATTTACCGGGGCGTCGTGAAAAGACCGTGAAGCCCGGCCCTGGTCAGGCAGGCGGTTTGGGCGGGCCGAAGCCCCGGCGCTCCATGGTGCCCCAACTGTGTTTCTTCCGAAACAGGTTGACCATGCCCCGGAGCCGCCAATAGGTCGTGAGCTGGCGGTATCCGAAGTTTTCGATGACCGCGAGGCCGATCAGCCGATAGAGGTCCTTCCGCTTGGGGTATCGCCGGAAGCCCATCTCCTCCAGCGCCACCGCGGTAATCGACAGGCCGATCCCGAGTCCGATGGCCAGGGTCAGAAAGGCGGCCGCATACACCTCCGACACCCGACCGAGGATCAAGGCAATGACGAACGTGACATAGCCGAACACTTCGACCAGCGGGGCGAGCATTTCCAGGAACACGAAATAGGGGTAGGCGACCATCCCAACCCGGCCATAGCGCGGGTTGAACAGCATGACGCGGTGGCGCCAGAGGGTCTCGATCAGGCCCCGCTGCCAGCGGTCTCGCTGGCGTCCCAGGACGGTCAGGGTGACCGGGCATTCAGTCCAGGCCACCGGATCAGGCACGAACCCGATCGAGTAGGGGATCTTTTTTTCGCGGCAGTACCGGTGGAGCCGGACCACCAGCTCCATGTCCTCGCCGACCGTGTCGGTCGCGTACCCTCCGACTTCCACCACGATGTCACGCCGGAAGACGCCAAAGGCGCCCGAGATGATCAGGGTCGCCTCCAACTCGTGCCACCCCATTCGCCCCGCTAAGAAGGCCCGGAGGTACTCGAGCACTTGGAGCCGGGGCACCAGCTCGCTCGGGAGCTGGACGTTGGTCACGGTCCCTTCGCCGACGGTGCAGCCGTTCACGATCCGAATGATGCCGCCGGCGGCGATCGTCCGGGCGTCCTCGACGAACGGCCGGACAATTCGGGTCAGCGCTTCCCGCTCGAGGAGGCTGTCGGCGTCCATGCCGCAAAACAGCGGGGTGCGGCAGTAGTTGAGTCCCGCATTCAGGGTGTCCGCCTTGCCGCCGTTGTCCTTGTCGATCACCCACAGTTTGGGATGGCTCCGGCTCCGGTACACGCCCCGGAGCGCCCCTTTGGTGGGAATGTCTCCGGTGGGGAGACGGTAGGTCGGTTCGAGGGCAAACGCCTCGATCATCCGGGTCATGGTGCCGTCCTTCGACCCGTCGTTGACGAACAGGACTTCGAAGTCACCGTAGCGGAGCGTCAGCAGGGACCGGGTGGCTTCGACGCAGGTCGGTTCTTCGTTGAAGGCCGGCGCGATCAGCGTGATCGGGGGCATGCCGGCGCTCCCCAGCAGGTCCTCGATGTCGAGGGTCTGGAGCCGGCGGACGTACCGGCGGAGCGACCGAAAGGCAAACAGGCCGGTGAGGAAGTACCCGATGTTGAGGATGACGAAGTAGGCGAGGACGACGACGTTGAAGGCGTCGAGGAGTCCGATGGTCATCCGATACAGGAAATCGATCAGGCGCCACCCCCCTTCAACATCTGCCGGGCCAAGGCGGCGCGGGGGTGGGCCGACTCGGCGAGCACCCTGAGCACCGGGTCGCGCCGTTCATGCAGGGCCTCGGCGGCTCGGAGGGCCACCCAGGGCGACGGGTCGTCGAACGCCGCGGTGAGCTTCGCGATGTCGGCGGGGCCACCGATCCGGCCGAGTACCGACGCCACCCGGGCCCGGACGATGGGTTCGGCCGATTCGAGATGGGCCCGTACCGCCGGGAGGTGCTCCGCCCGCCCCACGTGGGCCAGGAGGCCTAACGTCCCGGCCAGGAGATCGCGATCGGTCGTGGTGTTGAGCACCTCGGCGGCCACGTCGCCGGCGGCATAGTCGTTGAGTTCGCGCAGGGCATCGGCGGCCACGCCTCGGACCTTGGGGTCGAACGAGGGGTCACCCAGCGCCTTGCGAAGCGCCGGGGCGACGGCCGGCCCGACCGACGCCAGCATCGAGGCCAGAAAACTCGGCCGCCAGTGTCCGAATCGGTGCAAGTGGCCCAGGATCGAGACGGCAAAGTCCGGGCTTTCCCGCCGGGCGAGTGACCGGGCCGCGACCATCGAGACCAGCGGTGAGGGGTCGGACAGACTCCGCTCGATTTGGGCATGGTACCGGCGTTGGCCTAACGTGGCCAGCGTCTGAATGGCCCGGGCCCGGCGCTCCGGTTGGCGGGCCTTGAGCTGGGGGAGCAGCTGATCGAGGTAGGGTGCGGCCAGTTCGTCGACCCGCTTCCGCTCGGTGCCGGTGAGCCGCCGGGCAAATCGCAGCAGGAAGGTGACGTAGCGGAGCCGGTCCTTCGGATCGACCAAGGCCCACGCCGCTTCCGGCGGGGCGGTCTCGGTCACGACCTCCAGCGTCTTGGTTTCCCAGCGGGTTTCGAGCCGCCGCCATCGGGCACCCTTCCGGTCGTTCCCGGTCCGAAGCGCCAACGCCGCGAAGACCAGGAGCAGGGTGCCCAAGACGAAGATGATGTTGCCGACGATCAGGACCGCCAATCCGGGGCGCTCCAGATAGAACTCGAGGATCCGTTGCCAGGTCATGGGCGCTTGAGCAGTCGCTCGACCCGGGCGACCAGCTCCGTCGGGGAAAACGGCTTCCGGATGCAATCGTCGGCGCCGGCCTCGAGGGCCCGGACCACCTCCCGCTCGCTCCCGATGTCCGAGAGCACCAACATCGGGGTGGTGCGATAGTGGGGCAGCTGGCGGAGTTGATGGAGCAACTCGATCCCGTCGATGCCGGGCGTCATAGCGTCGAGGATCACGACCACCGGGGTCAGACTCTTGGCGGCCTGGAGGGCGGCGGTGCCGCTGGTGAAATGACGCACCTGATAGCCCTCCCGGCCCAACCGATGACGAATGATCTCCGAGGTCAGCGGATCGTGCTCCGCCAACAGCACTTCCCGCCCGGCCGGCGG
>JANMHX010000022.1:0-2412 GCA_031375485.1 Gemmatimonadota bacterium
AACGTAACATACTAGCCGTTTTGGCCAGTCCTATAGCCGATTGCTCAGGCGAACGCGGCAGGCGTCTTGCTCGGCCGGTCGAAGGCTCATGCACAGCTGCCCTTATCGAGTGCATGGACCGGCCGGAGCTGAAAGGAGGCAAGAAGGAGGCTGATCCGCCCGCGCGAATCCCGAGCGGGAAGTGATTGAGGGCAAGTAACTGCCCCGGCTAGCCCACGAATGGAACAACGACCAGGCAGCACCTAACACCGAACGCAGACGGCACTCGCCAGGACCGATGTCTTGAAAGCAGCCACCCAGTGGGCCGAGCCGAAGGCCTGGATTTCTTGCCACCCGCAGCCCGCGGTGCGGTGGACCATCCGGTAGTAGACCGAGGGCTCGACTCCGTCCCTCCACGCAAGACGGACCAACGGTATGAGGTGGCGTTCCTGTCTGGGCACAAGCTGCAGAAGCGTGGCCCAGTCCTTCAACACGCGGAATCGGGGATACCCGTGCTTGCCAAGCCAGCGATAGAACTGGTTTCGTCCACTAAAACCCAGGGACCGTGCAAGAGTCCCCTCGCCGACGAAATGAACCCCCGGTGCGCCAAGCGCCGCCCAAAGCCGCTCGCAAAGATGGCACATGCCGCCCGTATCGAACGGCTCAATCGCTGCCCGAATACCCGTCATCGAGGCGGCCTCGACGCTCCTCCCGGCGGGGTCGATCTCTCGCAATGAGCACCCCTCAAATGATTGGTCAGAACCGAATCCGAGTCGCTTCAGGCAAGAGGCTGCCAGCGCAGCAGAATTCCAGGCCCCAATACGCAACGCACCTCGGCGCCGACGATTGGGTCCGGGCTCGGGTTCATCGCGGGACAGATCGTTCGATCGGTATAGTCTCCCCGAGGAACCACATCGACCGAGCGAGGTGTCCAAATGCGTACCGCGTGGATTCGGGCCCGCAGGTGCCTTGCGATGAGACGACGCCAGCGTATGAACTTGCACTCCGCCAAGTATTCGGAACGGATGGCCAGAAGGACGCCGATGGGCCGTGTGAGCGGCGCCACGTTACCAGCCCGCGCAGCGCCAGGAGCGCCAATCCCCAGTACCGCCGGCCCATGGAACCACGGCCTAACAGCCACAACTTTGTTGACACGGCCTTGTCCCAGCTACCATGATCATGGTCTGTGTGGAACCCAAGGCCACCTTCGCAACGTTAGCAGGGCTACAACCCCTGGCCAATCCGTCCGAAAGGCCCTATGTGCAGTGATAGGCGTCATCCGTCGTTCAACCCATTTCCCGGCGTGTCGTGGCGCATTACCCGTCGCATGAGTGGAAGCGATCGGAAGGTCGGAGGATGTCAGGCCATTCGGAGATTACTTCGGCGCGCGCCCTGCTCAACTGACGTACGACAGGCCGCATGATACTCTTTTCCACGATCTTCGAAGACAGGGTTAAGGTCGCGTAGCGACAGGGATTCTCGGGTTACGACGACGTTCGGATTGTTGATCGCACCCTTCGCTCAAAGCCGAGCGCTCTGCCGGCAATGATGGCGCTGGCCGAGGCCGTGTCTTTCGATGTCCAGAATCGGAGCAACGGCTGGTTGGTGTCCTCGGGGCAGAAGCGCGAGTACCTGCTTTATGTCCCAAGCAGCTACGACCGCACCAAGCCGACGCCACTCGTCATCAGCATGCATGCGGCGGCGCTGTGGGGAGCCGCTCAACAGGAAACCAGTCAATGGAACACGGTCGCCGAGCGGGAAGGATTCATCGTCGTCTACCCGTCGGGTGCCAAGGGCGCCGGGCCGAGGATCTGGCGAGTGGACCGCGGACCGGGACTCACGAGGGATGTCCGGTTCATCTCGGCGTTGATCGATACGTTGGAAGCGGCCTACAACATCGACCCGACGCGGATCTATGCCAACGGGCTTTCCAATGGTGGAGGGATGGCGTTCGTGCTGTCCTGCACTCTGTCCAATCGGATCGCCGCGGTCGGGATGGTGGCGGCTGCTCAGACACTGCCGTGGAGCTGGTGTTCCGACGAGCGCCCGGTGCCGATGATTGCGTTGCACGGGACTGCTGATCCGGTGACGCCGTATCGCGGTGGTACGACCTGGATCACCTCCGAACCGTTTCCGAGTATCCCGACCTGGACGGCGCATTGGGCCCGACGAAACGGGTGTCGGCCGAGCCCGGTCGAGTCGGCGGTTGCCTCGGATGTCACCCGCATCGAATACCCGAACTGTACTGAGGACGCGGCCGTGGTGCTCTACCGAATCGAGGGAGGAGGCCATTCCTGGCCCGGTGGCAAGCCGCTGCCGGAATGGTTTGTCGGGCCCACCAGCGACGGGGTTGACGCGACCAGCGAGATGTGGCGGTTCTTTCGAGCCCACCCGCTTCGCTAGAGCTACTCTTTGCCTTTGGACAGGAGCCGC
>JANMHX010000027.1:0-6102 GCA_031375485.1 Gemmatimonadota bacterium
CCTTTACGTTGCCTCCAACTCAAAGGTTTCGCAAGCTACCGGGGCGGCCCGAGGGGGTTGGGTTTACAGCGCGAGGCCGGGCGAACGATGGTGTAGATGATGGAGGTGACTTGCCATCCCGCAGCCGTCTTCACGAGCTGAAAGCTGTCGATGCCGCAGTGACTCCAGACCGTGCCCAGGTGGAAGTCGTACTGGGTCCAGATTGAAGCGATCCCCTCACTGACGCGAACTTCGGCATTCCACATCCGTTCGATCGGCACCGTGGCCATGGTCGCGATCTGGACCAGAAACTGGTCCCGGGTACTGACGCGGGCGGTGGCGGAATCCCCGGTGCCGATGGTGGCGATCAGGTGGGCGGCGGGATGGACGAGGCGCTTCAACTCGACGGTATCGCGACGGGCCATGGCCTCGAACACGGCTTGCCCGGTCCGGAGCACAGCGTCTTTGGGGGTTTGGGCCGCGGCGGGGGCGGACCGGCCGACCAGGGACAGGCCGAGGCCAACGAAGAGGGGCAAAGTTCGCATGGTCAGTATTCTATCCCGGGGCCGACTATCTTGGAACAGCGACCACAACCACCTCGGAGGAGCCGACGATGGGGAAGAAAGAAGACGCGATGATCGCGAAGTTGGTGAAGAAGGCGGCGGCGAAAGTGGCCGTCCCCAAGGATCGGGCCCGGCAGTACGACGACACGCTCAAGATCAGTCAGCGGGAAGAGGATTCCGACACCAAGCACTTGTTTCGGGAGATGAGGAAACGGGAGTTTTAGGGCTCGGCACTCGGCACTCGGCACTCGGCGCTCGGCGTTATTTGAGGACCTCGGTGGAGAGCCACCAGGCGGCGACCGAGAGGATGGCGGCGGGGATGACGAAGCGGATCCAGCCGTAGAGGAGGCGGGAGCCGGGGGCGAACTGGGCCAGGGCTCGGCTGCGATTGAGGCACCAGCCCAGGGTTATGGCAGCGAGGAGGGCGCCGAGGGTTTGCATCCCGGAACCGAAGGTCAGGTCCCAGGGGACGAAGACCTCGAGATTGATCATTGGCGGAATCGACGCCAGGAAGACGGCGCCGGCGGCGATCCAGACCGCCCGGCGCCGATTCATTGTGGTATTGTCGGTCAGGCCCGCGATCAGGACTTCGAGGGCCGCGACGTCCGACAGGTAGGCGGCCCCGAAAAGGGCCAGGAAGAACAACGCGCCGAAGACCCAGCCGGCGGGCATCCGGGCGAAGGTTTCAGGGAGCGTCGAGAACAGGAGACTCGGCCCCGAGCCGGGCTCCAAACCAAGGGCAAAGACGGCGGGGAAGATGGCGAGGCCGGCCAGCAGGCCCGCTAAGGTGTCGCCCAAGGCGGTGAGGACGGCGGTGCTGCCGAGTTTGGTGTCGGCAGCGAGATAGGAGCCGTAGGCCACCATGAAGGTGCCGCCTAACGATAGCGAGAAGATCGCTTGGCCCATGGCGGCAATGGTCGCCGATGCCGTGACGTCGCCCGGCGAAAACTTGAGGATGTACCAGTCGATCCCGGCGCGGGCCCCGGGCAGCGTCACCGCCCGCACGATGACCGCAATCAGGATCAGGTACAAGGCCGGCATGATGAGGACGCTGGCCCGCTCGATGCCCCGTCGAAGGCCCCGGTGGAGCACCACGGCCGCAAGCCAAATGACCACGGAGGTACAGAGCAACTGGAGGCCGAACGACCGGAGCGAGAAGCCGGTTGCCGGGGGCAAAATGGCCGCGGCGTCCAGGGCAATCCCGAAGGGTCGGAGCCCGAAGGCGAGCGCGTAGTAAAGCACCCACCCGATCACGTTGGTGTAGTAGCCGGTGGCGGCGACGACCACCGCGAAGAGGCCCCAGCCCACGAACCGGCCGCCCGGCAGGCCCCCGGCTTCGAACGCGCCGACCGTGCCCCGGCGAGTCTCGCGTCCAAGCGCCCACTCCGCCATCAGACCCGGCACCCCAATGACGAGAACCACCAGCAGGTAGAGCACGACGAAGGCCGCTCCGCCGAACTTCCCAACCATGTACGGAAATCTCCACACGTTCCCGAGCCCGACGGCCACGCCAATCATCGTCATCAGGAGCCCGAACCGGGACCCGAAGGTTTCGCGACTCACCGCGCCATTTCCTCCGCCAGGGCATCGACCGCCTGGTCGACCTCGGCTTCCGTCGTGAAGAAATGGGGGGCAAGGCGAATCACTTGGCCGCGGGCCGACGCGAGAATCCGGCGCCGGCGGAGCCTCCCTTCCACGAGGCCCGCTCGCTCGCCGACCTCGATCGCGGTCGTCGGCGCTTTGGCGGCCGGATCGGCGGGCGAGAGCACCGCGAGGTTTCGGTCGAGCGCCCGGGCCCGGATCCGCCCCGAGAGGGTTTGGATCCAGAGATCGATCGCCGCCGGGTCGGCTGCTTCGATCAACTCGATCCCGGCCCGGGCGATCGCCGCGTTGATCAGCGGTGGCGTACCGGTATCGAAGCGGGCGGCGGTGGCCGACCAATCGAGGGGGCGCGGCCGGAAGGCCAACGGCTCCTGCCGGCCGAACCAGCCGGTCACGGTTGGGACCAACCGTTCGATCAGCGACCGCCGCACGTACAAAAAGGCAATCCCCGCGGTGCCGAGGAGGTATTTGAGGCACCCGGCCGCGAGGAAGTCAACGTCCATCGCCCGGACGTCGATCGGGCAGGTGCCGATGGTTTGATAGGCGTCGGTGAAGACGAGGGCGCCGTGCCGGTGCGCTGCGGCGGCGATCGCGGCCACGTCTTGCTTCGCGCCGGTCAGATACGAGGCATGGGTGACCGACACCAACCGGGTGCGCTCATCGACCACCCGGCCCAGATCGTCGGCGCCGGCCCACCGGAGCTCGGCGCCATGGCGGACTTGGGCCTGCCACACGTGGGCCACGGTCGGAAACTCATTGGCCGCGAGGACGACAGCCGGCCGGTCCCGGAAGTCGAGGGCGGACGCCAGACTGCTGACGGCCTCGCTCACCGAACTCGTCACCCCAATCTCCTCGGGGTCAGCGTTGATGAGCCGGGCAAACGCCTCGCGCGCCCGGTTGACCTCGCCGATCCACGCCTCCCAATCCATGCCATCGTTCCGCCAGGAATCGAGGAATTGATCGGCCGCGAGGCGCGTCGCACGGGACTGGGGTCCCTGCGAACAGTTGTTGAGCAAGCTGTGGGTCGCCAGGAGCGGGAACTCCGTCCGGACCTGGCTCGAGGGCGCGAAAGACATCCCGGAACTTATCCCGATTGGGGCGACCAGGTACTTTTCCCTGATGCGGATTGCCGTGGTCTTCAATACGCCCTACCCCCGGTGGACCCCGGAACAGCATCTCCAGCAGATGCGGGACGAACTGGCCGGGAAGACCGGGAATGAGCCGGAGCTCGAGTACCAGGTGGCCGAGGCGCTGGAGAGCAACCGGCACGAGGTGCTGCTGATCGGGGTCCACGACGACCTCCGGGTCATCCTCGATCACTGCAGCGCCTGGAAACCCGACCTGGTGGTGAATTGCGCCGAGGCATTCCGGGCCGCTCGCCACGACTTCGTCTTCCCCGCCCTCCTCGAAACCTGCGGGGTTCGCTACACCGGGTCACCGCCGTTGGGCCTGTTGGTGACCCGCGACAAGGCGATGAGCAAGAAGATCCTCGCGTATCATGGGATTCAAGTGCCGGGCTTCGAGACCTGGAACCCGAACGAGGCGGTCGGGGAGGTGGCGCTCCGATTTCCGTTGATCGTCAAGCCGCTCGCGAGTGATGCCTCCGAGGGCATTGCCCAAGCATCGGTGGTGAGTGATGCGGCCGAACTCCGGGAGCGGGTGGCGTTCGTTCACCAGCGGTTCGGGCAAGCGGCTATCGCCGAGGAATTCATCGAGGGCCGGGAACTCTATGCCAGTGTCATCGGCAACGACGATACGCTCGAAGTGTTGCCCTTGACGGAGTTGGTGTTCGATAAAGAGAAGAACGCGCCGGAGGAACGGATTGCGACCCAGACCACCAAGTGGGATGAGCCGTACCGGCG
This sequence comes from Gemmatimonadota bacterium, assembly GCA_031375485.1. Lineage (GTDB taxonomy): Bacteria > Gemmatimonadota > Gemmatimonadetes > Gemmatimonadales > GWC2-71-9 > SHZU01. The sequence continues at coordinate 4,007 of JANMHX010000027.1, forward strand.
GCGAAAAGGAATCCGGTATCAATTTGCCCGGCCGGTGTCGGCGGCGGCGAAGGAACGGATCGAGGCCATCTGCCGGACCGCGTGCAAGGCGCTCTGGCTCCGGGACTATGGCCGGATCGACGTCCGGTTAAGCAATGACGACGACGTCTGGGTGCTGGAAGCCAACGCCAATCCGTTCATTGCCCGGGGACATGAAGTGGCCAACGCCGCGGACAAGATCGGATTGCCCTATCCCAAGTTCATTCAACGGATCGTGACCGAGGCGGTACGACGGTATGACCGCACGTAGACGGCCCCGGGAAGGGGTGCCCCACGACGATCCAAGGTGCCAATGCGGGTATCCCCTGCACCGCTACTGGCCCCACTGCCCCGACTGCGGCCGGGCCCAGAAATGGCGTGACACCGCGGAGGTCACCGGTGACCAGTGCCCGAGCTGCGGCTGGGTGATCAGTCCGAAGTTCCTGCACTGTCCGTGGTGCTCGACCATGGTGTATGACGAGAAGCGGACCGCCAAGGCGCCCCTCAAAGCACCCAAGGGATTCCGAAAGGACGCCAAGTGCGATTGGGGATGCGGCGGCGGCGTCCAATATCCGATGCCGTTCTGCCCCTGGTGCGGCGGCCACCAGCACTGGAACGAGGACGACCGGTTCGAGGGGGAGTGCCCCCGGTGCAGCCGGGGGGTCGACGATTGGATGGATCACTGCCCCTGGTGCGGCGACGACGCCACCGGCCAAGATCTGATTCCCAAGGCCCTCCGCCAAGTCCACGCCCTGCTCCGCGCCACCGGTATCGGCGACTGGGGGTACCGGATTCTCCTCCGGCCCGGCGTGTCGGGCGTCGACCCGCGATACCCGAAGATCGTCGAGATCGAGCAACGCTACGTACTCGGCGTTAGGCGCCGGGACGAGATTCCGTGGCCGATGCTGATCGGCCTGATCAGCCACGAACTCGGCCACAGCTTCCTCTACCACCATTGGCACTGGACCCAATCGAAGGATTTCCGCCGCACCTTCGGCGAAGCGACCAAAGCCTACCGCGTCAACGACGACGCCTGGGTCGATTTCCAGCGCCGCCGGGTGGCCATCGCCCCCGTCAACCACGTCAGCGGCTACGCCGCCCGCCATCCGCAGGAAGACTTCGCCGAGACCTTCCGCTTCTACGTCACCCGCCGCGGCCGGCTCCGCGAAATGTTCACGGAGCTCGGCCAAAAACGAAAAGGCGTCCCGGTCTACGAGAAATTCCTCCTGCTCGACGAATTCCTCCGCTCCGTCCGAGCCTGGAGGTAGAGCTCGGCACTCGGCACTCGGCACTCGGCGCTCGGCGCTCGGCACTCGGCATTCGAGGGGGGAGCATGGAGGAGGGAGCGGGGTATTCGGGGACGCCGCTCGTGAAGAAGTTGGGGATTGGGGCGGGCGGGCGCGTGTTGGTGCTTGGGGCGCCGGAGGGGTATCGGGGGTGGCTGGCGCCTTTGCCGCCGGGGGTTCGGTTCGGCAGTCGGTGGGCGGCGTCGACCGACATCGTCCACTGTTTCGTCACCCGGCGGCGGGATCTCGTCGCGATTCTCGAGACGGCGCGGGCTCGGCTCAAGCCGGATGGGGTTGTTTGGGTCTCGTGGCCCAAGAAGGCGGCCCGGGTGGCCACCGACATCACCGAGGACACCATCCGGGAGATCGCCCTTCCCCTCGGGTTCGTCGACATCAAAGTCTGCGCGGTGAACGAGGTCTGGTCGGGCCTCAAGTTGGTGATTCGGAAAGCCCTTCGAACGACCCCACCAGTCAAGTGAACCTTCGCCGCCATGATTGGGTCTGGCGCCGTTGGCCGTCGATGTCTACATTGTAGACTCGAACTCCGGCCCCAGGAAACCATGCCTGAATCTTCAAGTCTTGGCGATTTCGAACAACTCGTGCTGCTGGCCATTCTGCGGCTCGGCGACGACGCCTATGCCCCGGGCATCCGGGTCGCGATCGAATCGGCTGCGGCCCGTCGGGTCACCCGGGGCGCCCTCTACTCGACCCTGGAGCGGCTCGAGACCAAGGGTTACCTCGAGTGGCGCCCCGATCCCAACGCCGTCGCCAGGGGCGGCGTGCCGCGGCGGC
>JANMHX010000037.1:0-18003 GCA_031375485.1 Gemmatimonadota bacterium
TCCCGTCCCGGGGGCTCGTGGTCGTTCGGCTCGGGTATAACCCCCGCCGCGACAGGGACCTCGAAGGGTTCATCGATCAGGTTCATCGGGCGCTTCCGTTGCCCCGATACGAAACCATCCTCCGCGGCGGCACGATCGTCGACGGCTCCGGGGCCCCGCGGTTCAGGGCCGATATCGCGATCAGCGGCGGCCGGATCGCCCGGATCGGGAACCTCGCGGGGGTCCAGGCGGCAACCGATCTCGACGTTCGGGGTCTGATGGTGGCACCGGGATTCATCAACGTTCACAGCCATGCGAGTCCGGCCGCCCTGCCGACGGCGGTCAACATGCTGACGCAGGGGGTTACGACCGAATTGCTCAACGCCGATGGCGGCGGTCCGACCGATTTGGCCGCTCAGTTGGGGCCGATTGGGTCGGGAGGACTTGCCTTGAACGTCGCGGCCAGTATTGGGTTCAACTCAGTGTGGCAGAGTGTGATGGGACCTACGAACCGACGTCCGTCCTCTGTTGAAGTGGAAAAGATGCAATCGCTGATCCTCGCTGGCCTGGGGGCCGGCGCGTTCGGGGTTGCCTCGGGGCTCGACTACAAGCCGGCCTACTTCGCCACGACCGACGAGGTGGTCGAGATCCTCAAGCCGGCCGGCCGGTGGCGGACCTTCTTCCCGAACCATGACCGGTCGACCCCCGAGACCGGCTACAGCTCCCGGGCCGGGGTCGAGGAAACTCGGCTGATCGGAGAACGGACGGGCCTGGTCGGCCAGTTCACTCACATGAAGATCCAGGGTCACGAACAGGGTACTGCGGCCGCCGTGATCGAGATGATGAACCGGTCGTCGGCCGACGGACGCTGGGTGGCGGCGGACGTCTATCCCTACTTGGCGGGCCAGACGGCTCTCTCGGCCTTGATCATTCCGGGCTGGGCCCAGGACGGCGGCACCGAGGCCATGCGAACCCGGTTCAAGGACCCGGAGCTTCGGGCCCGGATCGTCAAAGAATCCGACGAGGCCATCAAGGCCCGGTTCAACGGGCCCGAATCGATCATGGTCCTGGGCACCCGCCGGCTCTCCGACATCATGCGCGAGGTAGGGGCCGCCTCCCCCGGCGACGCGGTGGTCAAGGTCCTCGAGACCGAGTCACCCTGGGCCATCCTGGGGTTCGGGATCGAAGCCGACCTCGTCAAGATCATGCAGTACCACTCGTCGGCCATCGCGTGTGATTGCGGGGCGGCGACCGGAAGCCGGGGTCACCCTCGGTACTACGGCACCTTTCCCCGGGTGCTGGGCCGGTACGTCCGGGAGACCCACGCCCTGACCTGGGAAGACGCGATCCGGAAGATGACCGGACTTCCGGCGGCGATGATCGGACTGGTGGACCGGGGGTTGCTCGCGCCGGGCATGGCCGCCGATCTCACGGTCTTTGACACGGCCACGGTCATCGATCACGCCACGTTCGAAAAGCCGGACGGGTGGTCGGAGGGAATTCGCCACGTAATCGTGAACGGTCGGGTGGCCCTGCGGGACGGCAAGGCCACGGGCGAGCAGGGTGGGGTGGTGCTCCGGCGAACCGGCAACATGCCGAGCCGGCCGATGGATCTCGGAGTGGCGCGGCGGGTCGCGGCCGGCGGAGTGGCCACGGCGCTGGCGGGCGGGTCGCGGATCCAGGTCACGATCGCCGTACAACAGGCGCGGCAGAGCCAACACGCCACGGGCACGATCACCGTCGTTGATGGCGCGACCAAGACTACGATTCGGTCGGTGGCGCTCGGCACGCTCCAGACCAGAACGGGGTGGGCCTCGCTGACCGGCCGGGCCCGAATCAACGCCGCCGGCGCCGAGCGGTCGTTCACCCTGATCGTCGAGCGGGCCGATCCATTCGTGGAGGGAAGCCCGTCGACGATCCGGCTTTTGGTCGAGGGGCACGACCCGATCGAGGGCCGGCTGGAGCGCGTCGCCACGATTTTGCCGAACTGAGGTTCCCGATGACGGATGAGACTCGGAATGTTCCCCGGCGGGCCTTCGTGGCCACGCTGGCAGCCGGTGCCGCACTCCCCTGGCCGGACCTCGACGCCGAGAGCGCTCGGGCGGCGGCCCTAACCGACGCCACGCTCCATTATGCCTCGGTCGGGACCCTCGGGGTGGCGATCCGGCAGAAGCGGGTTTCGTCCCTCGAAGTCGTCGAGGCCTGCCTGAAGCGAATCGAGCAGGTCAACTCGAAGATCAACGCGATGGTCTACCTGACCGCCGACCAAGCCAGGGCAGCGGCCAAAGCGGCCGATCGGTCGCTGGCCCGGGGGAAATTGCTCGGGCCGTTGCACGGGGTTCCGTTTTCGATCAAGGATTCGCTCGATACCGCCGGCGTGGTGTCGACCGCCGGCACGATTGGCTGGGCCAAGCGGATTCCGACCAAGGACGCCGCCGCGGTGGCCCGGCTTCGGGCGGCCGGCGGCATTCTGCTCGGCAAAACCAATACTCCGGAATTCACCTGGTCCGACGAGACCGACAACGCGGTGTACGGGCGGACCAACAACCCCTATGACCTGACCCGAACGCCCGGCGGGAGCAGCGGCGGGCCGGTGGCTTTGGTCGCCACCGGTGGTTCCCCGTTCGATGTGGGCAGCGACACCGGGAACAGCATTCGGATGCCGGCCCATTATTGCGGGGTGGCCGGGCTCAAGGCAACTCACGGCCGGATTCCGAAGACCGGTCATGCCGTGTCGTATCGCGGGATCATGGAGTCGTGGACCCAACTCGGCCCGATTGCCCGAACGGTCGACGACCTGGCCCGGTTGATTCCAATCTTGTCGGGGATCGACGATGAAGATCCGTACGGCATGCCGGTGCCGTTGCTCGATCCGCGCCGGGTCGCGATTCGCGGGCTTCGGGTGGTGTTCTTCACGGACAACGGGGTTCAGAAGCCGACGCCCCAGACGGTCGAGGTCGTTCGGTCGGCGGCCATGGCCTTGCAGCAGGCGGGCGCCCGGGTCGAAGAGCGGCTCCCGGCCGGACTCAACCGGGCCAACGAACTCTGGCATGAGATTGCCGGGGCCGATGGGGGCGCCTGGCTCAAACGCCTCCTCGAGGCGGCCGGCACGCCTAACGGCGGGACCGTGAGCGGGTGGTTTGCCGACGCCAAGCCCGTGAGCGCCGAGCGGTTGACGCTGTTGGTGGAGCAACTCGACGAGGTCCGGGGCCAGTTACGCCGGATGATGGAGACGGTCGATCTGATCGTCTGCCCGGCCATGGCCTTCCCGGCGGTCAAGCACGGTGGCTCGAATGCCGCGGGATATGGCGACAGTTACAACGAACCCCACAACATCACCGGGTGGCCGGTGGCGGTGGTTCGCGGGGGCACCTCGCCGGAAGGCTTGCCGATCGGGGTCCAATGCGTGGCCAAGCCGTGGCGGGAAGACGTGGCGCTGGCGGCCGCGAAGGTGATCGAGACCGCCCTGGGCGGGTGGAAAGCGCCGCTGATCTAGCCGACCCGGGCGACGATGGCGGTGACGTTGTCGGTGCCGCCGCCGGCCAAGGCCAGGGCCACCAGCTCCCGGGCTTGGGCTTCGGCGGGGATCGCCTTGCCGAGCACCGCGGCAATCGCGGCGTCGTCGACGTGTTTGTTGAGCCCGTCGCTGCAGAGCAACAACGTGTCGCCCGGCTCGAGGTCGATCAAGCCGACCGACGGGGTCAACTCCGACCCGCCGATGGCGCTCGCCAGTGATTTGGCGGCCGACGCTTTCGATGCCTGCGCTTCGGTCCAGGCCCCCAAATCCATCATGTATTCGCCGATGGTCTGGTCACGGGTGATCTGGCGGAGCCGGGTGCCCCGGAGGTAATACGCCCGGGTGTCGCCCACGTGGATCAGGTAGGCGCGTCGGCCAACCAGCACCGCGAGCGTGAGCGTTGTGGCCGGCGCCTTCTCGGATTCCCCGTGGACCCGGAGCAGTTCCTCATGGGTATCGCGGACCGTCTGTTCGAGCCGTTCGAGGAAGAGATGCTCTTCCTCGAGGCTGAATTGCTGGTAGCACCCCGCCGCCCGGCCGACATATCCGAGGAGTCCGGTTACCACCGCGCCGCTGGCCAATTCACCGCCCGGCCGCCCGCCCACCCCGTCCGCCACCGCCATCAGAAACGCCTCGGCTCCGCCACCCTGCCACCGCTCGGCTTCAGCCGGGCTGAGACTGCTCTGGCTGATCGTGACCGACTTCCGCATCGAGGCGATCACGAAATGGTCTTCGTTACCGGCCCGGACCCGGCCGACGTCGGTCAGCCCGAAAATGTCGAGTCCGGTCATTGCGCGGCTCCGGTCACGGTGGCTTTGGCCAGCCACGCGAACGAGGCCTCGACTCCTTCGCCGGTCTTGGCGCTGGTCCGGATCACCTGCCACGGCTCCTTGGCCATGGCCGCGTCATCGGCCGGCTTCAAGGCCCAGGACTCCGTCAGGTCGACTTTGTTGAGTGCCAGGACAGAGGGGACGACCCCGATCGCGTTGGTCACGATCGTCTGGAGTTCGAAGATCTGATCGAACGTTTCCCGGCGGGTCCCGTCAACCACGTAGATGATGCCGTGGCCCCCGCGGAGGTAGCTGACGGAGATGTCGGCGGCGTCATCGCGGCCGGCCAGGTCCCAGAGCAGCAGGGTCAGGTCGGTCCCGTCGAGGGCCACCGTCTTCCGGTCGATCTTGACCCCGACCGTACTGTGGTACTTGGTCGAGAACAGGGAGTGGACGTACTGCTGCACCAGGCAGGTCTTGCCCGCCCCGAACACCCCCACCATGCAGATTTTCTTCTGAATCATTCGGCCCTCACGAGGCGCACGACGAACGAGACACTGCGATTGACTCGAGCCCGATCGGCGGCGTTCGGCTCGGCGAGCGGCTGCACGATGCCGACCCCGATCGCCGTGATCACGCCGGCGGGAATCCCCAGCCTCGAGAGCCGGTTGCCCACCGCTTCGCCCCATAACCGGCTAAGCGCCTGGTTGGTGGCGTCGGTTCCCGTTGGATCCGTCCGGCCGATCAGGTCCAGGCGAACCGATCCGGGACGCCCGCCGGCCGCCGCGACCAAGCGCTCAAACCCCGCGGCCACTTGGCGAAGCTGGGTCTCGGTGCCGACGAGGCTCGCGGATCCGACCTCGAATAATACTCGGCTCCGTTCGATCTCGGTTTTGAGCCGGGCGGCCTCCGGCGGCAGCACCGGCTCGACCCCGGACCAGTCGACCCGTTCCACGCCCGCCGGGGTTCCGCCGGTCGAGGGGTTCCACGCCACCGGGGCGGTACCCCGGGCCACCAAAGTGTCGCCCCGGAGTGAGAAGGTGACGGTCTCCGGCGCTTTCAGGACCCGGCGGGCCCGGGCCGTTATCATCTCGGGTTCGAGCGAAAGGAACGGCGAAAACTGGCCGTCAACCGTGGTCGTGTCGACGCCCATCGGGGCCAAGACGGCGCGGGGATCGGCGGCCAGCGGATCGCGGAGTCCTGAAAAAAGCAACCGCCCGCCCGATCGTTCCGCCGACACCACCACCAAACCGGGTTCGGCCCGAAGCCGGGCCACCGCGGCGTTCCACCGGCGGGAGGACCGGGCCGAGAGGCCCCCGCCGATGAGGATGATGAGCGCGATCGGCACCGCCCACACCAACCAGGGTCCGGGTCCGGTTCGAGGTTCCCGCCGGTCGGTGCTCAACACCGTTTCGAGACACGCCTCGAGCGCGGGCCGGGCCGCTTCGAACGGCGCCGCGTCGCCATCGAACGCAGCGAACGGACCAGCGAGTTGATAGTGGAGGTTCTCGAGCGCGTCCTGCAACCGGGGGAGCAGGGTGTCCGGCGCTTGGCCCCGAACCACCGCCGCGAGCACGGCCTGGGGTCCCGGTTCGACCATGACGGTCAACTCTCCCACACTGAACGTCCGGAGCTTGCCGCCCGACTCCGCCGTGGCAAACGAATCGCTGACGAAGTCCTGAATGGCCGTCAACATCCCCGAAATCAAGTCCGCATCGGCCACCTTGAGATCGGGCGGCGCCGCATGACAGAGCAAGAGGCCGGTCTCGGCGTGAATCAAGAACACCTGCTCGACCCGGTAGAGCAGGGCATGCTTGATGACGATCTGGGCATAGGGAATCCCGGTGCGGAGCGATTCCCATCGCCACCGGAGGCCCCGGACCGAGAAGCTGTGCTCGATCGCCGTGTTGATCGAACGGACCAAGCCGGACATCGCTTCCGCGATGGCTTTTCGGATCGCCGGCCCGAGCACCGGAAAGATGGCGGTGGCAATCTGGCGGGGATTCCGGCGAACCGACTCGCTGATGGCGCTTTCGACGGTCGGCCCCAAGGCCCGGGCCAGGTGGTGGTCCTGGCCGGCCCGAAGCGCGATGGCCTCGGGCAAGTGCTCGGCGATCGCGTCCGGAGTCAGGCCCGCCGCATCGAACTCTTGTTCGAGGTGATCGAGCCGCCGGCGTTCCGGACCAACCACCAGGTCACGAAGCGCCTGGAACGCCTCCGGCCCCTGGTTCGGATCGGGCACGGTCAACCCCGCGCGGCCTTCTTACCTGGCTTACGGCCTTCGCCGGCCAGCGCTTCGGACATCCCGGCAAAGAGCTCCGAGAGCGTCGCGGTGTCGAGTTTGTCGCCCTGAAGTTCGGCCACCGCCTGATGGAGGTCGTTGGTGAGCCGTTCGGCCAGTTGCTTGATCTCGTCGGAGACCGCCATCGAATGCTGGAGGATCTGGTCCCGGAGGTCGGCGTCCGCCTGCCCGGTCGTTTCTTCGAGCTTGCTGTGCCGCTTCTCGATGGCCCTGAACGACTCCTTGCACTCGGCCGCCAAGGCTTTGAGGTCTTCCGACCGCTTGGCTCGCTCCGCGGCGAGTCGTTCGCCGAGCCCGTCGAGCTCCTTCCGGGCCGCGGCCTCGAGATCACTGAGGTTCTTGCTGAATTCGGTCCGGATCGCCTGCTGCTCGCGTTGAATCCGCTCTTCGAGTCCCTGGAGCCGGGACTCGACGAGGCGCATCTGTCCGCCGAAGAGGATATCCCGGACCTTGTCAAGGCTCTCGGGCGGGGTCTCGGCGGGCGCGGGGCGGGCTTTCTCTTTGTTCTTGGCCATGGGTCTCGGTCGTCGGGAAGGTACGGGTCGCGTGCTCGCCCCGAAGTTACTGTCTGGCCGGACGACTGGCTACGGTCGGGCCGGCCGGATCGGGTAGCGCGAGGGCGAAAACTGTCCTAGCTTGGACGGGTGACTTTCTCAGGTTCTTCCGATTCAACGCCGCTGGCGGGCTGGCGCCCGCGCGACGAAGACCTCGACTTCTTCGGGCTCTCGCACCAGGGTTTGGTGCGGAAGAAGAACGAGGATCATTTTCTGTTCTCCACCCTCCACAAGACGATGCGGGTCGGTGGTACCAATCTGCCGAATCCGGAACTCCTCGAACTGCCGAGCCAACGGCTGGCGTCGTTCGCCATGGTGGCCGACGGGGTCGGAGGCCGGGCCGGGGGCGAAGAGGCGAGCCGCGCCGCGGTGGAGACCATTGCTCGATACGCCACCGACGCGATGCAATGCCTGCTCACGACCGATTCGCAGGACGAATCGGCCTTTCTGGCGGTACTCCAAGCTGGGGCGGCGGCCAGCCACCAGGCTGTAGTGTCCCAGAGCGGCGCCGGGGGCGGGAGCGCCACCACCCTCACCGCGGTGATGGCGGTGTGGCCCAACCTCTATATCCTCCAAGTGGGCGACAGCCGCTGTTACCGATTCCGGGCCGGCCGGCTCGACCAGCAGACCCGCGATCAAACCATGGCCCAGGAGCTCGTTGATTCCGGGGTCCTCAAGGCCGACGTCGCCCCGAAGACCCGGTTTGCCCACGTGTTGTCGAGCTCGATCGGCGGCCAGGTGAGCAACCCGGTGGTGTTCAAAGACACCATGTTGCCGGGCGACATCACGTTGCTTTGTAGTGACGGCCTGACCAAGCATGTCACCGACGCCCAAATTGCGGCGCGGCTCGCCAATCTCGAGTCGTCGGAGCAGGCCTGCCGGGCCCTGGTCGATGACGCGCTGGCGGGCGGCGGGAGTGACAACGTGACCGTCGTTGTGCTTCGCGCCATCGTCTCCGGCTCCAAGTAACCTCTTTTTTCCGGTTCCCCATGAGACCCATCTGGTATTGGTCGCTCGCCCTCGCCGCGGCGGCGCCACGTGCCCTGAGTGCCCAGACCGACAACGCCATCGTGATTCGGGGCGCGACGATCCACACCGCCGCCGGGGCCCCCTTTGTCGGGAGCATCGTGCTCCGGGGCGGCAAGATCGTCGCCCTCGGCGCCAGTGTGCCGGCGCCCGCCGGCGCCCGGATCATCGACGGCACCGGCAAGGTCGTCACGCCCGGAATGATCGACAATCACTCCCATATCGGCGCCAAGGTCACCGATCTCAACGACTCGCCGATGCTGATCGGCCCCCAGCACCGGTTCCTCGATGCGCTCGACCTCGGTGATCCGGATTGGAAGGATGCCGTGTCCGGCGGCGTCACCACGATCGTGACCGGCCCGGGCAGCGGCGAGAACGTGAGCGGTATGGCGGTGGTGATCAAGACGTTCGGCGCCGATTTGGGCGGCCGGATGCTGCTCGAAAAAGGCGGAATGAAGTTCGCGATGGGGGCCAAGTCGCGCGATCGCTATCCCACCACGACGATGGGTGTGGCGGCCAACCTGCGCCAGTATTTGATCAAGACCCAAGAGTACGTCCAGGCCGGCAAGAAGTGGGAGGATGAGGGTCGGAAGGGCAACCCCCCGGCCCGGGATCTTGGCTATGAGTCGATGGCGGACGTCCTGGCCAAGAAGACCTACGTGCGGGCCCATGTCCACGCCGCGACCGATGTGATGACGCTGGTGCGACTCAAGGACGAGTTCGGGTTCGACCTGACGCTGCATCACTCGACCGAGGCCTATAAAGTGGCCCCGGAACTGGCCAAACGCGGGATCTCGGCGGTGGTCCTGCCATTGGGCCCCCGGATCGGCGTCGGCGAGGACGCCATGGCCGGTCCGTATGTGCTGTGGAAGGCCGGGGTCAAGATTGCGATGCACACCGACGCGCCGGTCATCAACCAGAAATGGCTCCGCCTCTGCGCCGCGCTGGCGATGCGGTATGGGATTCCAGAGGATGAGGCGTTGAAGATGGTGACCAGGAATGCCGCCGAAATTGCCCGGGTCGGGGATCGGGTCGGGAGCCTCGAGGTTGGGAAAGATGCCGACCTCGTGATGTTCGACGGCCCCTGGTACGAACCGCGGTCCCGCGTCGACCTCGTCATCGGTGACGGTCAGGTGATCTTCGAGCGCAGCAAGGAGGGCAACTGATCATGCGAGCCTTCGCAATCGTCGGTCTGCTGCTCGCGGCGGGAACCGGCGCGTCGGCCCAGTCCCGGGCCATTGCCATCCGGGGCGGGACGGTCCTGCCGGTCAGCGGCCCGGCCATCCCGAACGGCACCGTCGTGTTCAAGGATGGGAAAATCGTGGCCGTTGGGGCCGCGGTCGCCATTCCGAGCGGCGCCTTGATCGTCGACGCCCGGGGCAAGTATGTGATGCCCGGCGTCGTCGACGCGGCCTCGCACATCGGGATCGAGGCCAGCGACCTCAACGAGGCGAGCGATCCGGTCACGCCCGCCCTCCGGGCGATCGAGAGCTACAATCCGTTCGGGAACTTCGGCTCGGGCAAGGGTGGTCCGCTCCGGAACGCCGAGGCGCTGTCCGGCGGGGTCACGACGATGTACATCGCCCCGGCGGATGCCTCGTTGCTCGGGGGCCAAGGGGCCGTCGTCAAGACCGCCGGCGCGACCCTCGATGCGGTCATTGTTCGGGAGCCCGCCGCCATGGACATGACGCTTGGCACGCCGCCGAAAACCGCCGCCCGGGCCCGGAATCGTGACCCCTACACCCGAATGGCCGAAGTGGCGATGCTCCGCCAGGCCCTGATCCGGGCCACCGAGTACCAACGCAACAAGCAACAGACGCCGACCTTGCCGCGGGACCTCGGGATGGAGGCGTTAGGCAAGCTCCTCCGCCGGGAAATCCCGGCCCGGATTCAGGCCAACGCCGCCACCGACATCCGCTCGGCCATGGGTCTGGCCCAGGAGTTCGGATTTGACCTGATCATCGACGGCGGGGCCGCCGCCTGGGAATACCGGGCCGAGCTGGCCGCCCGGAAAGTCCCGGTGGTGCTGGGCCAGGTCTCCCATCCGTACATCAGCAACGAAGAGATCCCCGACAAGGGCGATTATCCGCCGGTCGACGAGCGGTTGCCGGCCAAACTCACGGCCGCCGGCATCAAGACCGCTATCGCCACCTTCTCCCGCGCCTTCGGATCCCTGGCGCCCGCCGGAGCCGGCAAGTGGCTCCTGATCGACGCCGGGATTGCCGCCGGCTACGGCATGCCGGAGGCCGATGTCCTCAAGTCGGTGACCCTCGTCCCCGCCGAGATCCTCGGCGTCTCGAACCGGATCGGAAGCCTCGAGGTCGGCAAGGACGCCGACATCCTCATCCTCGACGGCCCCCCCCTCAGCGTCAAAACGTGGGTCCACCAAGTCTACCTCAACGGCGAACTGGTCCATTCCCGATGACCCCCCCAAGCCGAGTGCCGAGTGCCGAGCGCCGAGTGCCGAGAGCCGACAACATCGGCTCCATGCTACGTCCCCCGACCCTGCTGGCCGCTCGCGCAGAGCACCAGGCCGGAACCCTCGATGACGCCGGTCTGAAAGCGGTGGAGGACCGGGCCGTGGACTACTGTGTCGCGGTCCAGGAACTGTCGGGTATCGGCGTGGTGACCGACGGCGAGATGCGCCGGAACGTCTTCTCGTCGAGCCTCTCCCAGGCGGTGGAGGGATTCGATACCATTACCGGCAACACCGTCGACTGGTTTACGATGGAGGGGAAGAAGGAGACCAGCCCGGTCACCGTCGGATTGGTCAGCAAGATGAAGCGGAAGCGACACCTGTCGTCGGAGGAGTTCGTGTACCTCCGGGCGAAGACGCGGATGCCGATCAAAATGACGATTCCAAGTCCGACGATGTACGCCTACTACTGGGTGCCGGGCGTCAGTACCGCGGCCTATCCGAATCCCGATGCCTACATGGCGGATGTGACCGACATTCTCCGGGACGAGGTCCGGGAATTGGTCCGGCTGGGGTGTCCCTACATCCAGTTTGACGCCCCGGAGTTCGGGATGGTGCTCGACCCCCACCAGCAGGAGTGGTTCCGGCGGAAAGGGTTCGAGCCGATGAAGATGGTCCACGATGGGATCGACATGATGAACGCGATCATGGCCGGATTCCACGACCGCTGCGCCTTTGGCCTCCACGTCTGCCGGGGCAATGACGCCAATCGGTACATGGGGAAGGGAAGCTACGCCACCATCGCGGAGGATATCCTCCGGCGGACCCACGCCAAGGTCCTCCTCCTCGAATACGACGACGAGCGGAGCGGCGACTTCTCGCCGCTGGCCAAGACCGCGGAAGACAAGATCGTTTGCTTGGGACTGATCACCACCAAACGGCCCCATGAGGAAACCGAGGACCAGGTGATTGCCCGGATCCACGAAGCCGCCAAGTACGTCCCGCTCGACCGCCTGACCCTGTCGACCCAATGCGGCTTTGCCTCGGTGGCCAAGGGCAACAACATCCCGTTCGAGCTTCAGGAGCGAAAGCTCAACTTGGTGGCCCGGGTCGCGGCCAAGGTTTGGGGCTGAAGACCCTTGCGCTTTGGCGGGTCGGGGCCGACTTTGTATCCAGAGGGCGAAACGCCTTCGATTCCCTGAAATAGACCCAATTGAGGAGGCACGTCATGTTCGACTCAGTCGAGCGGGCTCTGCACCGAGCGAGGGCAACGGTACTGTTGCTCGGGCTCGCCGCCGGAGCGATGGCACCATCCGCACTCGCCGCCCAGGCCAATGTGGTGAACGGGACCGTGGTCGATTCGCGCAGCGGCCGGCCCCTGGCCGACGCGACGGTTCGAGTCGAGGGCACGGAACTCACAGCCCGCACCGGAACCCGCGGCGAGTTCCGCCTCCAGGACGTGACGGGCGCCTCGGTCCGGCTCCGGGTCACCCGGATCGGCTACCAAGCCTCGGTCACCGAGGCCACGACTCGTGGCGCGCCGATCCAGATCAAACTGACCGAACTCGTCGTCAAGCTCGACGAGTTGGTCGTCACTGGCACCGTGCAAGAAGCCACTCGACGGTCGCTCGGCAATTCGGTCGGCCAGGTCCAGGTTGCCAACACGATCGCCTTAGCCGGCTCGCCGGCCAAGCTTCAAGACATGCTGTCCGTCAACGTGCCTGGCGTCCGGATCGTTCGGGCCAGCGGTGCGATCGGAACCGGCGGTACCACCCGGATCCGCGGGTCGGGCAGCTTGAGCCTCTCCAATGAGCCCCTCCTCTATGTCGACGGCGTTCGGGTCAACAACCAAGCCGCCACCCGGAGTCTTGGGTTCAACGGCCAGGAAAGCCCGTCCCGGATCAATGACTTGAACCCCGAGGAGATCGAGTCGATCGAGGTCCTCAAGGGTCCTTCGGCCGCCACGATCTACGGCACCGAAGCCTCGAACGGCGTGATCCAGATCATCACCAAGCGGGGCCGCGGCGGCCGACCGACCTACGAGGCCCATGTCGATGCCGGTGCCAACTGGATTTCCAATCCGTGGGATCGCTACCCGAAGAACTATTACGTGAGCCGGGTCGACAACTCGATCAAAGTGTTCGACGTTCAGCGGTTCCGGCAGTCGCGCGGTTTCCCCGACATCTTCAGCACCGGCACGCCCCTCGCCGCCGGCACCAGCATCAGCGGCGGATCCGACCAGCTCCGGTACTTCTTCTCCGGCGACTACAACCGTGACGAGGGCCCGGTCGACTATAACTGGCAGAACAAGCAGGCCATTCGGTCGAACCTGAGCTACTCGAGCCCGAGCAACAAGTTCAAGATGGACTTGTCCCTCGGCTACGTCCGGAGCCGGACCCGGGGGGCTTCGGGTGTCCAACCGATTACCACCTCAATTCTCTGGGCCTGTAACTTCCCGTGGTGCGAGCCGAGCGGTGACACCACCAAGACCGGTTGGAACGGCCCGGGTCAGGGCTTCCAGTTCTACCGCCCCGAGGACTACCAGGGGGTCCAAGGGTATGACAACATCGACAAGCTGACGATGTCGGTTCAGCTGACCCATCGGCCGTTCCCGTGGCTTCGCCATCGGTTGGCAGTCGGTCCGGACTACACCAACAACAAGTCGTCGCAGCTGGTCTTCCGGGATGCCACGGGCTACAACCCGTTCTTTGCGGCCAGCTTGGGGCAGAAGCAGGCGCTCCAACTCCGATCGACCTTCTTGACGGTGGACTATGGAGCGAACGCCGATTGGAACGTCAGCAAGAGCCTGGTGTCCACCACGTCGGTCGGCGCCCAGTACTACTCGAAGGTCTTTGATCAGGTCCTGGCCCAAGGGTTCGAGTTCCCGATCCCCGGCCCCTCGGACGTCGGCGGCGGCGCCCGCCGCGATGGAGCCGAGTCATACATCCAGAATAAGAACTTCGGGATGTACGCCCAGCAGCAGTTCGCGTTCAAGAACCGGATCTTTCTGACCGGCGCCATCCGAGCCGACGACAACTCGGCCTTCGGCAGCAACTTCGACGCGGTGTACTATCCGAAAGTCAGCTTGGCCTGGGTGCTCTCCGAGGAATCGTTCCTCTCGAATCTGAACTGGCTCACCCAGTTCAAGGTCCGAGGTGCCTGGGGCCGGGCCGGCCAGCAGCCGGATGTGTTCTCGGCCATTCAGACCTATCAGCCCAGTGTCGGGCCGTCCGGCAGCGGCAACGTGACCCCGCAGAACATCGGTAACACCGACCTCAAGCCGGAAGTTGGTGAGGAACTCGAGTTGGGCTTCGACGCCGGGATGTTCAATCAGCGAGTGGGGATCGAGTTTACCTACTATAAGAAGACCAACAAGGATGCCATCATCTCGGTGCCGAACCGGCCGTCGCGCGGGTTCCCCGGGGTGCAGTTCCTCAACATCGGTGCCGTCCAGAACAAGGGCATCGAGTTGGGACTTGACGGGTCGGTCGTGAACTCGAAGAACCTCGGCATCGATCTCCGGGGCACCATCGCCACCAACGGCAGCCGGATCACGGACCTTGGCGGCACCCCGACGGCCTTCGTCGGCAACTCCTACATTCAGCAGTGGAACGCCAAGGGGTACGCCCCGAATTCGTTCTTCTATAAGCGGTGGAAGGGCTCGACGGTCATCCAGGTGCCGGTTGGTCCGTATACCTTGCCGCTGGGTACCAACCCGATCTGCGAGGGCGGCACGGACTTGGCCGCCAAGTTGGCCGATGGTTCCTCCGATCCGAATGCCGGCGTAGGGAACGGTACCGATGTTCCGTGCGGCACCGCCCCCCGGCTCTATGCCGGCCGGCCAACCCCCTCGTGGAACGGCTCGTTCAGCGCCACCGTGCGGCTCGGCCAGCGCCTCCGGTTGCTCGGTTTGGTCGACTACGTCGGCGGCCACTCGGCCCTCGTCGGCGATGTCGGGGCGCAGCACACGTTCTTCCGGAACTCCAAGGCTTCGCTCGACGGCAACCCGATCGTTGAGGCCATGCGGCTCGATGCGAACGGCCCTGGCGCCGCCGGCCTGTTCAACGCCGGTTTTGCCCGGCTGCGGACCGTGTCGGCCAGCTATGACTTCCCGACCACGCTGACCAACTGGCTGGGCGCCTCGCGCGGCTCGGTCACCCTCTCGGCGGAGAACATGATGTTCCTCTGGCGAGCGCAGAAAACCTCGTTCGGCGCCGAGTGGATCGATCCGGAGTTGCTCCCGAACCGGGCCACCGACACCAACGGCAATTTCGGCTACACCCAGGAGTCGTGGCCGCAGCTGGCCCGAATCCGGACCACGTTCCGGTTCACCTTCTAACCGACGACCAAGGAGAAACCTCAATGAATACCATGGTTGTTCGGCAGATCAGCCGACTCATGATTCCGGCGGCCTTCGTGGCCACTCTGGGCGCCTGCGGCAGCTTGCTTGACGTCGAATTCCCGGGCCGGATCCCCTCCGAGCAGATCGGCGATCCCGGCCTGGCCGCGGTGTTGACCCGGAGCGTCATCGGCGACTTCGAGTGCGCCTACAGCAACTACATGTCGGGTTCGTCGGTCCACTCCGACGAGTACGAAACCGCCAACTCCAACGTGCCGCTCGCCAACTGGGGCGAACGGACGATTGACGCGGACCAGGACGACTACGTCATCGGCGCCTGCGAAGGCAACTTCGGGATGCAGCGGACCCTTCACACCGCCCGGTTCCAGTCCGAGGACATCTACAACCGTTTGAACGGATGGACCGATGCTCAGGTCGCCGGACGGGCCGGACTGATGGCCACCGTTCGGACCTACGGCGGCTACTCCTACCTGCTGATGGGGGAGGGCTTCTGCGAGGTGGCGTTCGACGGCGGACCCCGCCAGTCCAAGACCGCCGCCCTGACGATCGCCGAGACCAAGCTCGGTGAGGCAATCACGCTGGCCACCACGGCCGCCAATCAAGACATTTTGAACCTGGCCCGGGTCGGTTTGGCTCGCGTCAAGCTGGACTTGAAGAAGTATTCCGAGGCGGCCACCGCCGCCCAATTGGTGCCGGCGGGCTATAACAAGAACGTCGACCGGGGCGCCGAGAGTCCGCGGCGGTGGAACAAGCTTTGGCGGCTGGCCGACCAAACGGGTGCCTACACGGTGGCCACCGCCTACCGGACCATGAACGACCCCCGCGTCCTCGTAGCCGATGCCGGGCGCGGTTCGTTCAACGCGGAAGTCCGATTGTGGCGGACGACCAAGTACACCGGGCTCAACTCCCCAATGCGCTTGGCGAGCTATATCGAGGCCCAGTTGATCCTGGCCGAAGCCTTGGCCGAACAAGGTCAGGTGGCCAACGCGATGACGATCCTCAACACCCGCCGGGCGGCGGTCAGTCTCCCGCCGTTGGTGGCCAATACCCCGGCTGAAGCGGTGGCCCACGTCATTGCCGAACGGCAGAAGGAGTTGTCGTTCGAGGGCGGACACCGGCTCAACGATCTCCTCCGGAAGAACATCGCCTGGAAGGTCGGCGCGAACCCGTTCACCAACCGGGCCTACGGGCCGACCACCTGCTGGCCGCACCCGACCAAGGAAATCAACGGGGCGTGAGCCGGGATGGTGATCTAGGCCAATTGGCATAGTTTTGGGGGGCCGGAGCTCAGTCCGGCCTCCTTTTCTTTTTGGTACCTCGAGGCATCATGATCAAAGTTGCGATCCGCTGCGGGCTGGTCTTGACGCTGGTCTCGGTCGTTCAGTCCCTCGCCGCCCAAGCTCCGCCGGATACGAGCTGGGACGTCACCAAGCCCCGGGGCCGGACCCGCGACATCGACTTCACCGTCGACGAGGGGACCTGGACCTCGCTCGACGTCTCCTCCGACGGCAAATGGGTCGTGTTCGACCTCTTGAGTCAGATCTATCGGGTTCCGGCCACGGGTGGTCCGGCCGAGAGCCTGACCCAGGGCGCCGGGATCGCCGTCAACTTCCATCCCCGCTTCTCGCCCGACGGCAAGACGATTGCCTTCATCTCGGACCGGAAGGGCCAGAACAACCTCTGGATCATGGATGCTGATGGCGGGAACCCCCGGTCGGTGGCCCTCGAACCGACCAACCTGATGCGCTCGCCGGTCTGGACCGCCGACGGTCAATACCTCATCGTGATCAAGGACGCCGGGTTCGCCGGCCGCTCGCTGGTGATGTATCACCGGAGTGGCGGTCAGGGCGTCGAACTGGTCAAAGGGGCACCCGGCAAGATGCCCTCCCGGCCCACGACCTCCACTGACGGCCGGTATCTGTACTATGAGGTCTACACCGCCCAACCCACCGGGTTCTGGGGCCAAGAGGACGTCCTCAAGGGAACCATCCAAATCCATCGCTACGATCTGCAGACGGGCGAAGTTCGGCCGATCACCGCCGGCGAGTCACAACAGCAGGACCGCTCCACCAGCGGCGGGGCCTACGCCGCCGAGCCAAGTCCGGATGGTCGCTACCTCGCGTTCATGCGGAAGGTTCCGGGCGGAACCCTCGAGTTCAAAGGCCAAGTGTTCGGCCCCCGGTCGGCGCTGTGGATTCGGGACCTCCGCCTCGGCACCGAGCGGCTCCTGATGGACCCCGTCGAGATGGATCTGTCCGAGGAAAGCATCCCGATCAACGGCACCTACCCCGGCTATCGCTGGGTGGCCGACGGCCGGAGCATCGTCCTCCATCAAGGCGGGAAGATCCGCCGGGTCGACGTGGCGAGCGGGCGGGTCTCCACCATCCCGTTCTCCGCCCGGGTTCACCGGGTCATTTCGGAGCAAATCTGGACTAAGAACAAGCTCTCCGACGGCGCCTTCGATGTCCGCTTTGTCCGCTGGGCCAGTGCGTCCCCAACCGGACGGACGCTCGCCTTCCAGGCCCTTGGCCGGATCTATCTGATGGACCTCCCGAACGGGTCGCCCCGGCGCCTGACCCCACCGGCCTTTGCACTCCAGGAGTTCCAGCCGGCCTGGTCACCGGACGGGCAATCGATTGCGTTTACCACGGTCGACGACGGCCGCGGGGGGGCGTTGTGGCGGGTGCCGGCGACCGGCGGCACGCCGGTTCGTCTGACGGCCGATGCCGGCGAGTATCTCAATCCGGCGTGGACCCCGGATGGCCGGGAGATCGTCGTGGCCCGCGGGTCAGGGGCCACGGCCAGGGGGTCGACGCTGGTGCGGAATCCATTTTACGACCTGATTCGGATCCCGAGTTCGACGGGCGGGCCGGAAATCGACATTACCCAGGTCGTGGTCGCCGGCGGCGGGGTCGACGACATTCGGGCCACCGTCGGAACCGACGGCCGGCTCTACTATGGCCAGGCCAAGCCGGCTGGGCTCCAGATCGTGTCGGTCCGAATGGACGGCACCGACCGGCGGATCCACGCCACCGTCAAGAATTCCGCCGACGCCGCCGTCTCACCCGACGGCAAGTGG
>JANMHX010000215.1:0-22783 GCA_031375485.1 Gemmatimonadota bacterium
AGATGGCGCCGCCCCAGGTGTCGTTGACCTTGTCGACGAAGCCCCGGGAATAGAGGACGGTTTTTCCGTCGGGAGAGATCTCTGGACTCCCGACCCGCTCCAAGTCGAGATAATCCGCCACGGTGAGGGTTGGGCCGGCCGCTTGGGCCCTGGCCGTTCCCGGGAACACCGGGGCGGCCGCAAGAGTAAGCAGGATACCGGTCCGAATCATCCGCATCATGGCTCCGTAGCTTTGGGTGGGTCACCCAATGTACGACGCCGATGGCCGGTCAGGCTACCGGGCTCGGTCGCGGAAACGGCGGCTTCGTCGTATCGTTGATCGCCGATCCGACAACCGCCACCGAGACCTCCCGGGAGTACCCATGGACCCGAACTGCCGAACGATATTCCGGCTCGGATGCGTCGCCGCCGCGACGCTCACCGGGTGCCAACAGGCGGCGACCCCCGTCGCACCGCCGGTTGATCATCAAGCCAATGTCCTGGCGGGGCTTCGCGCCCCGGTACTCGTCAAAGGCCGGTCGCCGGTGACCTGGACGCTCGCCGAGCGGATGGCGCACTACAAACTCCCGGGCATTTCAATCGCGGTGGTCGATAGCGGACGGATCGTCTGGGCCCGCGGCGTCGGCCTCAAGGTGGCCGGAGAGCCCGATTCGATTACCCCGACCACTCTGTTCGAGGCGGGGTCGATCAGCAAGCCGGTGGCCCAGACGGCAATGCTCCGGCTGGTCGAGCAGGGCCGGCTCTCGCTCGACTCGAGCGTCAACGTCTATCTCACGAGTTGGAAGCTTCCCGACAACAAGTTCACCGCCAAAGAGAAGGTGACCCTGCGACGGATCGCGAGTCACAATGCCGGCCTGACGGTGCACGGATTCCCCGGCTATGCCGCCACCGACTCGCTCCCGACCGTCCCCGAGATCCTCGACGGGAAGAAGCCTCGGGTCAACACTCCCGCCGTGCGGGTCGACACGTTTCCCGGCGCCATCTGGCGGTACTCGGGCGGCGGCACCACGATCATGCAGTTGGTCCTCACCGACGTGACCGGGAAGTCGTTTCCGGCCCTGCTCAAGGAACTCGTCCTCGATCCGGCCAGGATGACCAACAGCACCTACGAACAACCGATCCCCGCCGCCCGGATTGCGGAAACGTCCGGGGCCCATAACGCCGAGGGGAAGCTGATCCCCGGACGCTGGCACGTGTATCCCGAGATGGCGGCGGCCGGCCTCTGGACGACGCCGACCGATCTCCTCAAGTGGGCGATGGCGATTGCGGCCGCCCGGGCCGGCGAATCGGACCGGCTGCTCTCCAAGTCGATGGCGACCCAGATGCTGACGGTTCACAAGGCGCCAACCGGACTCGGTCCGTTTCTCGACGGCAGCGGGCGCGGCTTTCGGTTCGGGCACGGCGGGGCGGACGAAGGGTTCTACGCCGACCTGTTGTATTTCCCGGAGACCGGACAAGGCGCCGCCGTGATGATCAACGGCGACGGCGGGCCTCCGATCCTGGCCGAGGTGATGCAGGCCATCGGGGCGGAGTACGGGTGGCCTGAGTATCGACCGAAAGAAATCGTCCCGATCGCCATGGACTCAACGGCGTTCGATCAGTTGGCCGGCACCTACCGAACGACGACGCCCTTCCCGCTCGAAGTCCAGGTGACCCGGGACGGTTCGACCTTCTACCTGGAGGCGCCGGGCCGGGCCGCGAAGACGGAAATCGTACCGACCGGCCCGGCGACGTTCGCGACGGTGACGGACGGGCAGCCCATCAGCTTCACGGTCGGCGCCACAGGCCGGGCGACCGCGGTCGTGCTCGGTGGCGGATCCCTCACCGTGCCGCGGGTCAAATGAGGGCCGCCATCGGACCGCTCAGTGCGGCAGCTGGTCCCAGGCGGCCTCGGTGATGGCGTCGAACTGGCGCTCCATCATGATTTGCCACCGGCCGTTGGTCTTGACGAGCAGGGCCTCCATCCGGCGATAACTCGGCGTCTGTTTGCCGGCCCGGTCCGTGGTCGTGTACTTGAACGCCCCGACCTCGAACGCCGTCGTGGCATCGTCTTGCCGCGTGTCGAAGCGGAGTTCGACGGTGGCCCGGACCCCGTCTTTCTTGGCCGTGACCATATCCTTGCCCCAGTCCGCCAGCGTCGTGGCGATCGGCTTGGTGCCGGTGGTGCTGACCAAGACCGCCGCCGGATGATAGGTCCGGCCCATGGCGACGATGTCACCGGCCACGACGGAGGCCCGCACGGCCGCCCACACTTGGCTGTCGATTTCGGCGGTGGTGGGGCTGGGCCGAGCCGCCCGCAGAAACGGGACGCCGGACAGATTGAGCGCCAGCAGGGAAATCGTGGCGAGACGGAGCATCAGAGGCCTTTCAGTCGAGGGTTGGTCAGGGCAGCCGCCCCAGTTCTTTGGACAGTGGATCAGCCGATTCTCGAATGACGAACCGGGCCGGCGACCCGATCGGAACCCAGACCCGCCCGCCGGTCTGGAGGACCGCATCCGGCATCGGATGGAGGAATCGCCCCGAGAGGTCGAGGGTGTCGAGGGCAACGGTTCCTTCGAGATCGCCGACCTCCCGCACCCGGCCGCCGACTCGGGCCGCCGAGTCGTCGAAATTGATCGCCACGTCCGCCCGAAGCGCGCCCGCGCCCGGCACGACCAGCGAGCCACCGACCAACAAGAGATCGTAGGCGCCGCCCTGATTGAACGGGAGTGACTCGTACGCCGCGGGGTCGGCCCGCTCGTAACTCCGATCGGCAATCGCTTCCAGCACCCCAAGAATCGCGGCGGCGTTGAAGGTTCGAAGCCGCTGTTTCTCGGGATCGCCGGGGAGGGCGCCGCTCTCGATCAGCACCGTGCTCGTCCCCCACGACTGCATCAGGTCCCCAAACGCCCGAGGGTTGAAGGTGTCGTCATACCGCGCGATCCGCCCGCCGATCGCGGAGCCGAAGTCGGCGGCCAGCCAGGCAGCGACTCTCCGGGCCCGGCTCCGGACGGGACCGTAACTCCGGGCTTGGTCCGCCGGCGGCGGCAGCAACGCGATGGCCGCTTGTTGGCCTTGGCCGACCCGGGTGCGGGCGTTTTGATCGTGGAGATTGAACCCGAAATCCGGCTCGATCCGGTCGCGGACCGCCTTCAACACCCGCGCTTCCGGACTACTGAGCCGGCGGACATCCCGGTTGATGTCGATCCCGGCCGCATTCTCCCGCTGGAACACTTCGGCGCCGTCGGGATTGAGCATGGGAAGAAAGGTGACCGTCAAGTCGCGGGCCACCCGGTCGCGGAGCCGGTTCGCCTCCGTCGCGGCGAGAAAAGCAAACACATCTGCGAGCGCCATCGTGGCGGTGGCCTCGTCGCCGTGCATTTGCGACCAGAGGAACACCTTGACCGGGCCGGCGCCAAAGGTGACCGTGCGGAGTTCCCGCCCCTGCATCGAGCGGCCCACCTCGGTGACGACGAACCGGTCCGAGGCGAGCGCGGGCGCCACGGCGCGCCAGAACTGGTCGTGGGTGAACCGGCGCTGGCTGATGGCGCCGACCCGGAATCGATCGGCGAGGGTGACTCGATCGGCCCAAGCCGTCTGGCCGACGAGCGACCCCGGGGTTCCTCCGACCGTCAACGCCGTCAGGACCAGGGCCCCGGCACTCCGAGTATGGATCATCCCTCATCGTACGGCGCCCGGAGCCCTCGGCGCAAGAGACCGACCTGCCCCTTTGGCCAAGACCTCAATAGCCGGCAGCCAGCCCAAAGCCCCGCGGCTCCGTCACGCCGCGCCACACCCCGCCATCGCGATGGATCCCCTGGACGTTCGCGAGACTCCCCCACGGCGACACTTTGACTCCGTGGCCAAGCGGCGCCATGAACGCCCGCGCCGAGTCGGCCCACGGAATGTTCTCGACCACGAGCGAGTCCGGATTGTCTTGGTGGTGGAATTGCGGCGCCGCCATCGCGGCGCCGATCGGCTGGCCGTAGTCGATCACGCTCACGATCAGGTGCGCGACGGCGGTGATGATGTAGGCACCCCCGGCGGCTCCCACCACCAGCAACGGCGCGCCGGACGAGTCGAGGACGATGGTCGGGGTCATGCTCGAGAGCATCCGCTTGCCGGGCGCGATCTCGTTGGTGGAGCCCTGCACCAGGCCCATGGCGTTGACTGCGCCGACCTTGACGGTGAAATCGTCCATCTCGTCGTTCAGCAGGAACTCTGCGCCCGGCACCGAGAAGGCCGAGCCGTAACTCTCATTGATGGTCGTGGTGATGGCGACAGCATTCCCTTTCGCGTCCACCACCGAGAAATGGGTGGTGTGGCGCTTGTCCTTCGACGGCACCGAGGGCGCGCTTCCGCTCGAGCGGTCTCCGATCTCGGCGGCGAGCGCGGCGGCGGTGTCCTTCGACAGAAAGGACGCCACCGGAATGGGCACGAAGGCGGGGTCCCCGAGCAGACTGTTCCGGCGCGCAAAGGCCCGCCGCTCCGCCTCGGCCAGGACATGAATGGACTTGGGCGTGCGCCAACCGAGGGCCGCCAGGTCCCGATGCTCGAGGATACCGAGGATGAGGCCGAGCGTCAGGCCGCCGGAAGAAACCGGCGGCATCGAGATGACCCGATGGCCGCGGTAGTCGAACTCCACCGGAGTTCGCCAGATCGGCTGAAAGTTCTTGAGATCGGCGCGGGTGATGATGCCGCCGCCCGACTTCATCGCGGCCACGATCAGGTCGGCGGTTGCTCCGGTGTAGAAGCCGTCGCGACCCTTGGCCGCAATGCGCCGGAGCGTGGCGGCGAGCCCCGGCGCCTTCCAGCTTGCGCCCACGGGGAGAAACTTGCCGTCCTTCAGAAACAGCCGGGCGCTGGTCGAGTCGCGCGCGAGCCGGTGGGCCCCGGCTTCGTCGTCGTCGCTGAACGCCGGGTCGGTCGTGAATCCCGAGTCGGCGAGGGTAATCGCAGCCTTGAGCAACTCGGCCCACGGCTTGGATCCGTACTTCTTGTGGGCCTCATAAAGGCCGGCCACCGACCCGGGCACCCCGGCGGCGAGGGCACCGGTCACGCTCTTCTCGGTGACGTTCCCAGCCGAATCGAGATACATGTCACGGGAAGCGCCTTGGGGCGCCGCCTCCCTGAAGTCCAACGCGACGTTCTTCCCATTGATCCTCGCCACCATGAACCCGCCGCCGCCGATGTTGCCGGCCGCCGGGTAGGTCACGGCAAGCGTCATGGCCACCGCTACCGCCGCGTCGACCGCGTTGCCGCCGTTCTTCAGCACCGCCAGGCCGGCGTTGGTGGCAAAGGGTGAGGCCGAGACGACCATCGCCGAATCGGAGGTGGTGACCTGGGCCACTCGGGCGCGAGGGGTTTCGGGCCGGCCGGGTGCCTTGGGTTCGTCGATCGGTTTGCCGCAGGCCGACACGGCAACGAGGACACCGGCAACTCCGCATCTGAATCGCATAAGGACTCCTAGTCCAAGTTCACTTCGTGGTGATCAGCACCACGCACCCCGAGCCAATGTTCTGGAACTCGATCGGCGCCTCGACGATCCGGCGATACACTTCGATCGCGGCGATCCACTGCACCGGGAAGGTGGCGACGTCGAAGACGGTATCCTGGATCACCAGCGACCCGTCGAGGTAGACCGAGATCAGCGGTGTTCTGCCGAATTTGGCATCAAGGTCTACGCCCGGACACGTCAGGCCCCGTGGCCTCACCCACAGCCCGGCGCGCCGGAAGACGCTGGTGAGGTCGAACTTGGCCCAGTCCTCGAGTTCCTCCGGACCGATGAAGGCGGAGCGCGGCGCGGCGGTCGAGAGCATCCGTTGCCCAAACTTCGCCAGCTTCCCGGTGTAGACGGTGCCGTAGGCGGTGACGGTGAGTTCCTCGAGCTGTTGGGGAGCCGTGCCGAGCACGACATCGACCGGCACGGTATCGCCGGCGGTGAGCGTCGCCGGAAATCGTTGGGGGGTGAACCCGATGGCTCGAATCAACAGAATTTCCGGGCCCGGCGCCAGGTTGCCGAGGAGGAAGGTGCCGGCGGCGGTGGTGCGCGCCAGGGTGTTCCCGGCCATGGCCACCACATCGGCGTTGGCAATCGGCCGGCCGCTGGTGTCCCGGACGGTTCCCACCAAGCCGGCCGGCGGCTCCACGAGGCCGTCGTTGATCGCCAGTCGGACGCAGCGGGCAAAGAGGCGAACGGGCGGAGGGGCCGTGCCGCCGGCGAGTTCGTCGGCTGCGGTGGCGAGGAGCCAGGGCGCGACGGCCGGAAGCCGGGTGACCGAGCGGAACCCGGGCCGCTTCCGATCGAGGTCGAGGTGGCAGCGGGTATCAGTCGTATCGGCGAGGATGGTCGCGAATCCCGACGACCGCCGCCTGACGACGGCCGGATCGAACTGGCCCAGCGCGACCAACAGACCGACGATCCGCGCCTCCTTGGTGGCGGCGGAATCCCGGGCGACGTCGAGGGCGGTTCGGAACACGGCCGAGTCTTGGATCTGGAACAACGCCCGCTCCAAGGCACCCAGGCGGATGGTGTCGGCCTGAGCCGCCTCACGCCGCAGGACCGCCGCGAGGGTTTGGCCGCCAACGGCGCCGCATTCAGCGAGCTTGGTCCAGATGGCCGGGTCGGCGGCGGCCGCCTGGGTCCACTTCCGGCAACCGGAGTCCGGGGGCCGCCATTGGGCAAGGCTCGCCGTCGTAGCGCCAGCGAGCAGCAGCAAGGTCACCGCAGCCGTTCGCATTCCCCTCAATCCTCACCCTTGAGCTTCCGGAACTGCGCCTCGACCACATCGGGCACCAGGAGGTTGTCGGCGATCCCCGCCACTTCTTCCGCGTCGGCCCAGGCCCGTTCCAACTCCGCCAGCTCTCCCTCCAGCGCGCGGCGCTCCGTCTCCTCGTGGAGCGCCATCTCCACGGCGAGCCGCTGCGACGCCGGGAGGCTGAAGAGCCCGTATTTGTTGAACTCATTCTGTCGCGTCTTCGCCTTCCGCGGCGAGACCCCGTCGGTCATCGACTTGGTCATCCCCGGTGACCGCCGGCCGACATCCTGGAGGAAGCGTTCCGAGTCGCCGAGGTACTCGATCAGGCGAACGGCATCGGCCACGTCGGCTTTCCGGCCGCCGAACCGGTTCACTTTGGGGAGAATGATCGAGGCGATCCGTTCCGCCTCGGCGCCGCTGAAACCAGCCGCGCCATTCTTGAACCGGAGGTGCAGGCCAAGGGTACCGTCAGGGGTCGTACTGATGGCGGATTCGGCCAGGTGACGGCGACGGACCTCGACAAGCCCAAGATGATCGGTCCGGATCCTGGCGACAATCGACTCGGGACTTCCGTGTACCAGGCGCCGTCCGGCCTGCGCGAACAGGTATCCGAAGCTCGCCACGCCGACCCCCGCGGCCGCTCCCCCGGCAACCACGGCGGCAATGGCAGCCACTCCGCCGGCGGCGGCCACCAGTGCCCGAGCGCGGCGGCGGCCGAACTGGTCGCCATACCGCCACGCCGCGAACTCCGGGCGCTCCGGTTCCCCGATCCGGACCAGCGTCGTCCCTTCCGGGAGGCGGGCCAGCCCGATGTTGTCGGTCGACACCCGCCGCCGGGTGTCGCGGAACAGTCGCTCAGCCGCTTCGATGGCCTCCCACCG
The DNA here is from genome assembly GCA_031375485.1 of Gemmatimonadota bacterium. GTDB lineage: Bacteria > Gemmatimonadota > Gemmatimonadetes > Gemmatimonadales > GWC2-71-9 > SHZU01. Next base: position 7,619 of record JANMHX010000215.1, read on the forward strand.
CTCCTCGAGCGGTGAAAGGTTCCATCGCTCGCAGGCGGGGCAGACGACCCAGAGCCGGCCGCGGGCCGCGTCGAACGCCAGACGCTTCCCGACCGGAAAGATCTCGATCGATTCGTTATGGCCGAGCGGTTTGCTGCAGAAGATGCAGGTCGAGAACATCCGTGCTCTCCGGACCGGGCTGGAACGTCGTGGCCCCTACCGAAGATACTCTGCCGCAGCGCTGGTGAAGGCGCCCGGCCGGGCGGTCGCCCCGAGAAAGAACTCCACCTTGATCCGGTCGGCCGCGGTCATCTGGACCAGCAGCCAGCCATAGGTCTCGGTCGCGCCGGGCCGGGTAATCTGGTAGCCGACCACGCCGCTCGCCGGGCTCACCGTGGCCGGGTCGGGATCATTCCCGGCGAGGTTCCCGAAGAACGGGGCCGCGATGGTGCCGCCCACCGACACCTGGGGCCGGCCGCTGAACCAGTCGGGCACGAACGCCAGCGATTTGACCCACCCGGCCGGACTTCCGGAGCTCAAGGCATCCACTGGGAGCGAGGAGTGGAACCAGTCGCCCACCAGCCGGCCGGCCACGCCGAAGTCGATCCGGCCGTCCTTGTCGGCCGGCACCCCTTCGAAGAGCCGCGACCGCGAGTAGTAGAGACTCCGAAGCGGCTCGGCGAGGTACTGGTACGGTGACACCGCGTGCCGGGTATTGTCGCCGTAGCGGGCGGGATTCACGAGTCCGGGCAGCGTGACATCGCGGTCGTAGGCGCCGAGGTCGAAAGACGGGCAGAAACCGGTAGTGGTCCCGATCGGCTGCCCGGCGGTGACCGGGTTCCGGGGACCATGCCCGGCAACAGCAGCACGTGATCGTAGTAGTAGTGGAAGGTCTTCGTCATCTGGATGTCGACCTTGGTGTCGCCGCGCGCCTCGGTCACCAAGACGAAGGTGATGACGCCACTCCCAGCCGCGTAGATCGGGCGCTTGCTGCAGTCGTTGTTCTGCTGGTTGGCGCCGTAGGGATCGACGAACGAGATGTAGACGTGGTCGGTCGGCAGGGTGTGACCCGGGGGGCCGAGTTTGCCGAGCGGGGTGACGTAGATGACCGACGCCGTGTCGATCGGGGATACCGAGAGCACACCCGGTCCCGTGGCCGTCAGGCCGTACGGGTTGGTGCCATCGGGGTCCGTGGGTCCGGTGCCGCCGTTCCCCCCGCCACAGGTGGCAAGAGCGAACAGGAGCGCGCAACCGAGCGAGCGGTGGTGGCGATTCATCCCGGTAGTATCGGGCGGGGTCAGCCCTGGGATGAGGGCAGCGCAGGGGCTCTGAGCTTCTCGGGTGCATTGAAGTGGGACAGGTACCGGGCCGTTTCGTAGAATGCCCAGCAGGCCGTTTCCATTTCCTTCGTGACCGCTGGATAGGCGTCGGCCACACTGGTCGATGGGCTGTCCGCTGCCAGCTGGAACAGCGACCGCTCCGACCCATCAATCGTCCTGGTGAAATAGAACTCCCGGCTCAGGAGGCCGATCGTCTGGCCGTCGATCGTGAAGACCGTCCGCTGACCGTCGAAGGTCGGGTCGAGCAGATCGCGCCCCATGGTCGAGTTGAGATGGGGTGTCGAGGTGAACGCGGCGAGGGTCGGCAAGAGATCGACTTCGCTGGCGAGGGTCTCGTTCGGAACGCTCGCCCCGGGAACCGAGGGGGCGTAGATCAGCAACGGCACGTGAAACCGGTTCAATCGGAGCTCTTGCTCGAACTTGGGCAGGTGCCGCGCGTGGCCACCCACGCCATGGTCGCCATAGAAGACGAAGACCGTATTCTCGAAGTAGGCCTCCTGGGACGCCATCTCGATGAAACAGCCGATGCTGTGATCCATGAAGCGGAGCGAGTTGAACTCTTTGGCGGACCGGAAGCCGTGCGGCTGGAGGTCGGCGCCCGGGACGTCGCGCCATTCAAAGCCGCGACTGTCGGCCGGAATGGTGTAGGGCCGATGGTTGCCGGACGTCTGGATCATGGCGAAGAAGGGCGCCGTCCGCCTGCGGAACACCTGATTCGCCTCTTCGAACAGATGGAGATCGGAAATGCCCCAGACATCGACCCGCGGGGATCGATAGCTGCCCTCCTCGAAGATCCGGAGGCCGTCGATGTTGTGGAGGAGCAAGCCCCGGATGTTGGCCCAACTCAGGCTCCCGCCGAGAAAATAGAACTTCTCATGGCCCACGAAATCGTTGATGATGGTGTGCTGCGAGACGATCAACGGGTTTCGGCTGGACGTCGCGTGCGGGTCCACGTCGGGCAACCCGGTGACGGCCGTGAAGATCGAACGGGCGGTGCCGACGATCGGGGTGTAGAAGTTGCTGAAGAGCGTCCCGCGGCGACAGAGCGCGTCGAAGTGCGGCGTCGGGTCCATGGGATTGCCGAAGGCCCCGGTCTTGAAGGCCGCGAAGGATTCGAGCGACACCATCACCACGTTCGGGCGGTTCCCCATCGGGCCCGTCGGGGCCAGCCGGCGGGTGAAGGCGAGGCGGTCGGCGTCCGGCTCGTCCGGGCGGAGGTAGCCCGCCATCAGCGGGTAGGCGCGGCGGGTGTTGTCGAGATCGTACGGTTGGTGCTTCTTGCCCAAGGTGTCGAAGAAGTAGAGCACCGGGTTCGACGCCAGCGCCGACACCAAGGTGCGGGTTTGGAAAAAGGCATTCGACCACCGCAACGGATACCGGGTCAGACTGCCATAAAGACCCAATGCGGCCAGCACGCCGGTCACCCCGTAGATGATCCCGCCGCGGAGCCCGCCGGTCTGGGCACCGGCGGCCGCCCGCTCGAGCCACCGGATTTCGTCCGTCGCGGCCGCCCCAACCAGCACGGCCAGGACCAAGAGCCCCGCCAAGCACCAGCTGACGGGATAGGTTTCGCGGACCATCTTCAGCGAGGTGCCCAGGTCCCTGAGGTATCCGAGCGCCGTTCGGTTGAGCCGGGTTTCGAGGTAGGCGAAGTGCCCGAAGTCGACCAGATACAGGAACATCACCGCGACGCTGATGGCGACGGCATAGCCGATCACCAGTCCGCGGCTGACCTGGTTCACGAACGGATTGACGCCGGGCAACACGCTGAGCAGGAATACCGGCAGACTGATCAGGAGCGCGAGCCGGAGATCGAACTTGGATCCCACGAAGAAGGCCCGGAGCAGCACGGACCCCGGCACCGGGGCACCTGGCTGGCGAAAGAGCCTCCAGAAGATCAATCGCAGGGCCGTGAAAACCACCAGATTCACGAGGACCCACGAGGTCAGCAGGAACACTGGCGCCGGCACCACCAGGGTTTGCATGCCGGGCCAGGCTTCCTGGCGTTACTGCCGGTCGTACACAGCGGTAGTACTGATTTTCTGGCCTTTGGCGTTGGTGCCCGTCGTGGTGGACGTATAGTGCTTGCCGTCTGCGGCCACGACCGAATGAACGGTCATCACTTCCTTGCCGGCTTTCTTGCGGACACTGTGCCGGGTGGTGGCGTCGATCATCTTGGAGTTCATGGTATCGTAGTCCGCCGAGCCGGTGACGGGCGCATCGGTGCCGTCGTAGGCCATCGTATACGACTGGCTGATCGGCTTATCGTCGGCGCCGGTTCCGGTCACGGTGGTCTTGAAGAGCTTGCCGACCGCTTCGACCTTGACCGTGACGGCCTTCGGCGCCGGTCCCGGCGTGCCGGCCCATTTGGCGACGTTCATTTTCCAAGTCCCGACGAACGGATTGGCTTGCGCGGCCACATACCCGGTGGTCAGACCCAACAGTACGGCTCCCAGCACCACACTTCGAACCATGGATCGCATCGCGACCTTCCTTGCCCCCCGGAGGGAGTTTAGGGGATTGTCACAGGAATCGGTCCCCCCAATATGCGTCGCGATGGCATCGGCCGCGAGGGGCTCGCAGTAGATTGGAGGCATGACACGCCTCGACGCAGACGCCAGTGACCCGGTCCGACTCGGTTGGATGGTCGGCTCGCCCCCGCCCGCCGACCGGGTGATCCGGTTTGCCGACTCGAGCTTCTTCCACTTCCCGGCCACCCGGTGGACGTTCGCCAACTTCCGACAACTCCAGCCCACTGCCGTGGTGCCAAGGGGAAGCCACCCCGCCGTCCCGCTGCCCCGAGCCGAGCGGGATGATCTCGACGGAGTGACCTTCCAGCCGATCGGGCGGGCCGATTCGATGACCTGGGCCGAGTCGCTCAAGGAGAACTACACCGACGGGATCGTGATCCTCCATCGGGGGCGGGTCGTCTACGAGCGGTATTTCGGGGTCATGGGCCCCGACCGCCAGCATATCGCTTATTCGGTCACCAAGTCGTTCGTTGCCACGCTGGCCGCGACGCTGGTGTCGGAGGGCCGGCTCGACGAGCACGCGCTGGTGGGGTCGTACCTCCCGGAACTCGCGACCAGCGGGTTTGCCGACGCGACGGTCCGGCAGCTGATGGACATGACCACCGGGCTCGATTACACCGAGGACTACACCGACCCCGCCTCGCCGATCTGGGAGTTCAGCCGGGCGGGTGGCTTCCTGCCGAGGCCGGAGGGATACCGAGGTCCGGACTCGTTCTACGAGTTCCTTCCCTCGATCCGGAAAGCGAGCCCCCACGGCGAGCGGTTTGCCTACAAGACCGTCAACACCGACACCCTCGGCTGGATTCTCCGCCGGGTCACCGGCAGCTCGATCAGCGATCTCTTCCGGGACCGTCTCTGGTCGGTGCTCGGCGTCGAGCAGGACGGCTATTTCATCGTCGATCCGACCGGAACGGAGTTCGCCGGCGGGGGGCTCAACCTCACGCTCCGCGATCTGGCCCGGTTCGGCGAGATGATGCGGCACGGCGGCCGCTGGAACGGGCATCAAGTGATTCCGGCGGCGGTGGTCGACGACATCCGCCGCGGGGGGAACCGCGACCATTTCGCCCTGGCCGGCTACCACCTCCTGCCGGGCTGGAGTTACCGCAACATGTGGTGGGTGTCGCACAACGAGCACGGGGCGTATATGGCCCGGGGCATTCACGGCCAAGGCGTCTATATCGATCCGACGGCGGAGATGGTGATCGCCCGGTTCGCCTCCCATCCGCTCGCCGCCAACGCGAACCTCGACCCGACCTCGCTCCCGGCGTATCACGCGGTGGCGCGGCATCTGATGGGTGGTTCGGCCGGCGCCACTTCATGACGCTCGCTCGACGCGTGCGGTGCGCCATTGGCTTGCTGCTCTCCGTGGCCTGGGTGCCGCTCCCGCCGGCGGCGGCGCAGGCCCCGCGGGCCGCGGGCGTCTGGAATGGCGGGGCGCCCGGCGAACCCACGCTCCGGGTCCGTCGCTATGCCCCGGGCTTCTGGATCATCCGGCAGAGCAAGCGCAGCAATCCGGAAGCGCCGTTCATGTACCTGATCGCCGGGCGAGACAGCGCCCTACTGCTCGACACCGGCGCCGCGCCCGCCGAGGGCACCGCGCTGCCGCTCGTGGCAGTGGTCGACTCGCTCCTGACCACGGTTGGCGCCGGACGGGTCTGGCCGTTGGTGGTCCTCCACTCGCACGGCCACAGCGACCATCGCCACCTCGACGCCGAGTTCGCCGCGCGGCCGCGGACTCACGTGGTACCGGCCGACACGGCGGCACTGATGACCCGGCTCGGTTTCTCCGATTGGCCTAACGCTGAGCCAGCGAGGCTCGATCTCGGGGCGCGGTTGCTGGCGGTGATCCCGACCCCGGGGCATCAGCCCGCCCACCTCATGGTGTACGATGCGACCACCCAGGCGCTCCTTTCCGGCGACATGCTGTACCCGGGATTGCTGACCGTCCGGGACCTGTCCGCGTTCCGGGCAAGCGCCGAGCGGATCGAGCGGTTCGCGGCGACCCACCCGGTCCGTGAGGTGCTCGGCGCCCACGTCGAGATGACGGCGACGGCCGAGCGCATGTATCCGCTCGGCACGGTCGAACAGCCCGACGAGCATGCCCTGGCCCTGCCCGGCGCGGCGATCGGATGGCTGGCGGAGGCCACGCGTGATGCCGGCGATTTCGTCCGGGAACTGGCTCGCGACGACTTCATCCTGGGCCGGGTGCAGGCGGCGAGCACCGACCCCCTGTCCACCCACGGGATGCTCGTCTTCGGACGCACCCGGGTATTCCTCTCGCACCTCCCGATGAGCCGGACGCCGCACGACTACCAACTCGTGTTCGAAGCGGGGCTCCCGGCGGAGGCACTGGCCCAGTATCGCGCGGATGCCGCCGCCAACCGAGACCTGATCTACACCCTCGAGCCGGCATCGCGCTGGGTGCTGCCCAACACCATCACCCGGGACACGACATTTCTCGCGCATCTCTATCGCGGACACTTTGAGCGGGGCGGCGTCCGAATCGCGGCCAACGTCACGGTCACCGTCCGCGAGGTGGTGATGTTCCGCCGATTCGCGCCAGGCGATTCAGTGCGGCCGCCAGCGTGGTTCGGGGTGGGCAGCGGCCGGGAGCGGTTCCTGGTGCACCGGGTGGCTGGCCTCGGGGATGTCGATCAGGTCGTGCGACTGTGTTCGAGCGGGGCGAGCGGCCGCGAGGGCCGGCCGGTGGTCGTCGACACGGAGGTTCCCGTAGGGATTGGGACTCGGACGCCCGTCGGCCGGGTGTGTCGAGTGTTGTATACGGAGCACGGGGACCTCGCTCCCTGATGCCGGGACGCCGGCCAATCAGGGCTTACTCCCGCGCCGCCACTACGCCGGCCTTCATGACCCACTCGATTTGCCGAGTGTTGGCGATGTCGGCGGCCGGATCGGCGCTCAGCAGCACGAGGTCGGCCTGCTTACCGGGTTCGATGCTGCCGATGCCGCGGTCGAGCCGCAAGGCCTTGGCACCGTTCAGGGTCGCAATGCGGAGCACCTCCAGGGGAGGAATGCCGGCCTGCGCGAGCAACACCAGATTGCGATGATAACTGGCGCCCGGGATCACGAACGGGTTCGGTGTGTCGGTCCCGGCGACGAGCGTGACCCCGCCATCGTAGAGTGCCTTGATGAAGCGAAGCATCTTCGGGAACACCGCACGCCCGGCTTGGAAGTCGGGCGGCGTCCACGACGCCGTTAGACCGGCAGTGCGCCAAGCCGCGATCCAAGACTCCGGCACGAGCCGCAAGTCCGGATGGTATCGGTAGGATGAGTCATTGGCCCAGAACAGGGCTTCGTAGACCACCACCGTCGGATCCACCACCACGTTCCGCGCCTTGAGTGCCGCAATCAGCGCGTCCAGGGCCGGGCGCGCGGCGTCGAGGTCGACCGCCTCGAACGGACCATAAAAGCGCTTGGCCAGGACGCCACCAGCGGCCGGCTGGGTGTTCCCGTATCGAACGTAGTCGGCGCGCTGGGCCGCGGTGAGGAGTGAGGAGATTCCAGGACCGGCGTGAACCAGGAGGTCGACGCCCGCGTTGGCCGCGTCCAGCCAGTTGGTGGCGCTGGTATGGGCGATGGCCCGGATCCCATTGGCGTGGGCTGCTTCGACCCCGGCCTTGGTGAGTGGCGCATCGAGCGAGCGATAGAGCTTGATGAAATCAACGCCCGCCCTGGCCTGGCGAACCACCTCGGCGGTGACGTCCGCGGCCGAGGCGAACCCCCGCGTGGCGAAGAGTGAGGGGGCCGCCTCGATGATGTCTCCCGCTACCAAGAGCCGGGGGCCGGCGACGCGACCAGCGGCCACGGCGTCCCGAAGCGCGATGGAGTAGTCCGTTGCCCCACCGGGGCTCAGGACGGTGGTGATGCCCATGGCGAGAAACGCGCGGAGCAAGCCCTTGGCGAACGCGGTATCGATTGCCCCGGGTGGGCCCTCCAGCCGGTCGGGCGCAACGTGGCCATGCATCTCGATCATCCCGGGGATGAGGTATCGGCCGGATCCGTCGAGTTGGCGCGCTTGATCCAGATCCCGAAACTGGCCCCGAACGCCGATGGCCCGGATGGTGTCCGCCTCAACCAAGACCGCAGCGTGGGGAATTGGCGCCCGTCCGGTACCATCGATCACCGTCACATTGTCGATGACGGTGCATCGAGGGCAAGGAGAGGCTGAAGGTCGACAGCCGATTCCGGCGAGGAGGGCCACGGTCGCGACTGACGGTGGCCGAAATATTCGTCCCAAAGCGGCGTCCCGGGTTAGAGAGCGTCGCCAACGATACGGGGTTGCCGCGGTTGGCGCCATCTGGTGTTGGCATCCTGCATCTCCCCTCCCCGCGCCGTATTATTGGAGATGACCATGACCCGATTTGCCGCTGCCGTCGCCGCCGGCCTGCTCTTCGCCGTGCCCATGGCGGGCCGCGCCCAGACCATCCGGCTCTCGTATCCCCCGAGCGTCCACGCCGGACCGATCACCGGCCGCGCCTTCGTCTTCATCGCGCGAACCGACAAGACGGAGCCGCGACGGCAGGCCGGCTCATCACGCTCCAGTGAACCGTTCTTTGGAGTCGACGTCGCGGCCCTGAAGCCGGACGAACCGGTGACATTCGGCTCCTCCGTCCCGGGATTCCCGGTCCCGTCGCTCGACCGGCTGCCGGCTGGTGAGTATTTCATCCAAGGACTCCTGCTCCCCTACACGGAGTTCAAACGAGCCGACGGCCACACCATCTGGGCCCACCTGGACGCCGGCGAGGGGCAGCGGTTCAACAACGCGCCGGGGTCACTGATCAGTGAGCCCACCCGGATCCGCATTGACCCGGCCCATCCCGCCGCCATCACGCTCCCGCTGACCCGGGTGCTTCCCGCCGTGGCGACGGCCGCGGACACCCGGTGGGTCAAGCGGTTCCGAATCACCTCGCGGCTCGTGAGCGGGTTCTGGGGCCACGAGATGCCGCTCGGGGCGGTCGTGCTGCTGCCGAAGAGCTACGAGGAGAATCCGGCACGCCGTTATCCGGTTGTCTATACGATCGGCCACTACAGCGACCGGCCCCCCTTCGGCTTCACCTTCGACGGCTGCGACCAGCCCGAATCCGCCGAGGCCCGGCAGGCGCGCCTCGCCCGCTCGGCGCGGGAGCCCGGGTGCGAGTTCCAGCGGGCGTGGACGTCGGGCCAGGTGCCCGAGTTCATCGCGGTCTTCGTTCAGCACACCACGCCCTACTACGACGACAGCTACGCTCTCAACTCCGCCAACAACGGGCCGTACGGAGACGCCATCACCCAGGAACTGATTCCCGAGATCGACCGCCGCTTCCGGACCATCCCCGGCGCCCACGCCCGGACGCTGACCGGTGGTTCCACCGGCGGGTGGGACGTGTTGGGATTGCAGATCCACTACCCCGATGTGTTCGGCGGAGCGTGGTCACTCTACCCCGACCAGCTCGACTTCCGGAACTACCAGTTCGGCAACATCTACGCGGACTCCAACGCCTACGTGAGCACCGACGGGTCGTGGCTCCCGCGGGAGATCCCCTCGAGCCGCTCGATCGAGGGCCTCACCGAGCTGACGGTGCGGGAGGAGAATCAGGCGGAGGCGGTCATCGCATCCCGCGGCCGCTCGGGCGGCCAGTGGGACGGCTGGCAGGCGGCGTGGGCGCCGGTCGGACCGGACGGCTACCCCATGCCGGTCTGGGACAAACGAACCGGGACGATCGACCACGCCGTGGCCGAACGGATGCGGACGGCCGGCTACGACCTCCGGGACTACCTCGAACGGAACTGGAGCACGGTGGGGCCGAAGCTCGTGGGCAAGCTCCACGTGGCGGTCGGCGACATGGACAATTTCTTTCTGAATTTGGGCGTCTACCGATTCGAGACGTTCCTCGAAAGCACCAAGGAACCCGGCCGGGGGCCGTACTACGCCGGCACGATCCAGTACGGCCGGCCGCTCAAGCCCCACGGCTGGCAGCCGTGGACCAACCAGGAACTGCTGCGAATCATGCTGCGGCAGGTCGAGGCGAACGCGCCGCGGCCCTGAGGTTACCCGACGGTCACGGGCGAACCCGCCGCAAAGTATTCGGTGACCTTGGTGGCGATGAATCGATCGAGCGGCGGCGGCTGGACCGCTCCGGCCGACACGGCCAGGAACACCGCCAGGGAACGTGGAATCGCAGGCATGGACACATCCTCAGAGCACGTGACTGCGACGGCCCGTCACACCGGGGGACTGCCGACCAAGTCCCAGGGGTTGCCTTCGAGGTCCTTGAACACGGCGACTCGGCCGTAGGGCTCGTCACGCGGCGGCCGGACGAACAGAGCCCCCACCGCGACCAGCCGGGCATGGGCCCGTTCAAAGTCGTCCACCCGGAGAAAGAAACTGACCCGCCCGGCGCACTGCCGCCCTCCGGCGGCCTCTTGCTCGGCGCCGTCGGCCCGGGCCAGCAGGACACCGGTGCCGCCACCTTCCGGACGAACCACGACCCACCGCTTGGGCCGGCCGTCATTGGTGAGCGAAGGGGAGTCTTCGGTCAACTCAAAACCGAGCCCATCAACGAAGAACCGAATGGCGGGATCATATTCCTTCACCACCAGGGTGACCAGATCGATCCGGTTACCGCTCATGACCGAGTCGGGTTCAGAGCCACCCCGCTCCAGTTCACGCTATTCAACGTCCGTGTACAAGACGTCCGCGATCGCCGAGTCGACCCGGGCCGCATCGTGCCAGGCCCGAAGACTCGCCTCCGCCAGCCGCCCGTTGGCGGTGGGCCGGCGGGTCCAGGCCTCCGCGGCCACCTCGGTGGGCGACCGAACCGGGTCAACCGCGGAGATCACCAGCCCATCACCGCGTTGGATCTGATCGGGGTCCGGCTCTTCGTGGCCCTCGTCGATATAGCCGTGCTCGATCCGGTCCCAGGCCCAGACCAGACTGCCCTTGTCGGTCCGGAAGAGGCGCACTCTGGTATCCGATTCGCCGTTCTCTTCGTCGATGATCAGGCGGGCGCCAAGCAGCACGCCGGTGAACCGGAGCGGTTTGCCATCAGTGCGGAAAATGACGTGTTGGGTGGACGCCGACGGGGCATGACGGTTGGACATGCTGCCTCCTGCTCGATAAATGGTTGGATCCTGCCGCGCTGTTTACGGCCGCGCCTAACGCCGGTTGGAATCCTGCTCCGAAAGGGGTGCTCCCGGGCGGTTCCGAACTGGAACAAGTCTGGCCTCGATCGGGGCGCCCGTCAAGGGCCGGCGGGTCACTCGACCGGCCCGCGCACCGCCCGGCCCGGCCGGACCCCCGGTATCAGGCTGCCGCCGCGGACCACGATCGTCCCGTTCACCACCACGTCGCGGAGCCCGGCCGGGGGCAACGTCGGCTGGCGGTAGGTGGCCCGGTCGATGATCGTGGCCGGATCGAACACCACCAGATCGGCATCGGCACCGACTTGGATTCGCCCCTTGGCCGCCATGCCCGGCACCCGGCGTTCGAGGCGGCGGGCCGGCTCGATCGTGATCTTTCGGAGCGCGTCCATCAGCGTGAGCACCCCGGCCTCCCGAACGTAATGGCCGAGGACCCGGGCAAACGTTCCGGCCACCCGGGGATGCCCGATCCCATCGTGAAGGATCCCGTCGCTCGCTATCATGGTCAGCGAGTCCGCCACCGCGGCGGCCACGACCTCCTCCGTGTTGCTGTAGTCCACCAGGTACCCTCCGATGGCCCGATAGCGTCCGAACGAGGCCCGGGTCAGCCGTTCCCCGGTCAAAGCCCACTCGAACCGGCCGAATTTCTTCTCCGGCCAGGTGTGCCAGTCATCGTTGTCCGCTGCCTCGATCGGCGACATCGACGCGGTATACGGATACACCTCGGTGGTGATGTCGAGGCCGCGGGCCCGGGCCCCCTGGACCAGGGACAGCATCTTCGGCGTGTCCTCGCCGCCTGAACTCTGGATGTGGACGATGTGCGCGGCGGCACCGGTGGCCGCGGCGGCGCCGAGGATCTCCTCGGTTTCGAGGAAATACAGCGGCTCCGGCAGCGCCCGCAGGTGAACGTGAACGGCCGCCCGATACTTGGCCGCCACCCGGAAGACTTCGAGGATCTCCCACGGGGTGGCGGCGGGCGTGAATTCAATGATCATCCCCGCCGCCACCGCGCCCTGCCGGAACCCCTGATCCACCGCCGCCACGATGGCCTCGAGCTCGGCCGCGGTACTGGCGCGGAGTTTGGCGGGACCGATGGCGGTCTCGACCCCGGGATCGCCCATCACCTTGATCCGGATCGCGTCGTGGCCAACACTCACGCCGTGATTGACCAGCGAGGTGCCGGCCCGGGTCTGGTACCACCGATCCACGTCCCTCGTGCCACCTTCCAGTTCGAGCGCGGTGGTCGTCCCGTCGAGCACGGCAACCCGGTACCCCGCCGAATCCTGGGCGTGCTGATGGAGATCGATGAACCCGGGCGCGACGACCATTCCGCGGGCATCGAGGGTGTCTTTCCCCTCAAGCGGCCCCTCGGTGACCGCGCGGATGGCCGACCCGGTGATGCCGACCGACCGGACCGCATCGAGACCCGAGGCCGGATCCATGACCCGGCCGTTCTGGATCACGAGGTCGTACGGCACCCGACTCGACCCCGCACCCCCGCACCCGGAAACCAGTCCGAGCACCACGAGCGTCTCCGAGCGCAGGCGGAGTGTCACGTTCAGAGGTCCAACACGGTGTCGAGCCCGCGGTGAAGCCCGACCAAGCTCCCCACCTTCCGAATCGCGATCAGGGCCCCTTCGACGTACGGAACCGCGGTGTTCCCGGCGTCGTGGCGAATCGAGAGCTTCTGGTCGGGCATCCCGAAAATCGCCTCGACACTGATCGTGAACCCCGGCAGCCGGATCGAATGGACCTGCGATCCCGCGAGCGTGGCGCCCCGGGCTTCGATCGGGCCGACCGTCCGGTCGATCGGCACCGTCGGCGTCGGCGCCCGGACCCTGCCGAGCCGCGCCGCGAGCTCCCGAGCCGTGCCGCTCGGCGCATCAACCTTCCGGTCGCTGGCATAATCGATGACTTCCCACTGCGGAATCAGCCGCGCCGCGAGCTCGGCAAATCGCTGGAGCAGCACGGCCGTCAGGGCAAAGTTGCCGCACGCCAGCACCCCGCGGGACGCCCGGCGAGCCGCCTCGTCGATCTCGGCGAAATCGGCCTCGGTGAGCCCGGACGTCCCGACGACCACCGAGACGCCCCGCTCGAGCGCGGTGAGGATATTGGCCTTGGCGGAATCCGGCTTGGTATACTCGACGAATACGTCACAGGGGACTGCCAGGGCGTCCGCTGCCGAGCCGAACACCCGGGCCGTGAGGCGGGGTTCGTTGAGCACCTCGCCGAGCACCTGGCCGCTGTGCCGCCGCCCGACCGCTGCCACGATCGACACCTCGGACCGCCCGGCGATACTCCGCGCCAACTCCGATCCGGCCCACCCGGTTGCCCCCGCCAGGCATATCTTGATCACGAACAGCCTTTCTTCGAAAGAATCCTGGACCGCGCACCCGGAGGCGAGCCGCCCCGAGATGGTTCAGGGGACCGGCTCTCCGATCATGAAGCAGAGCCCGTCCGGCGCCACGACGAAGAACGCCCGGAAGGCGCCCTTCCCTGACCGCTGGATCGCGGGCGGGCCGAGCTGAAGACCGCGGCCCCGAAGCTCTTCCAGCGCCGCATCCACGTTCGTCACCTCGAAGAAGGCACCGTCTTCAGCCGGGTCGCCGCCGTTCTCGACCAAGCCGATCCGAACGCCATCGCGTTCGAGGACCACCCGCGCGGGGGTCGCGGCCCCACGTTCGACCATCCGGAAGCCAAGCTGGTCCTCGTAGAAAGGCACCGACCGGTCGACACTCGCGACCGGCAGATTGAGCGCGTCGCCCTGGTAGCCCGTGGCGCGCTTGAACAGTGGTTCTGCGGGGTGAGGCAACGGGCGTTCCTCAGAGGTCGTTTCGCCGGGCGTACGGAATCACCTCACCGGTGACGCAGTATCGGGCCAGCAGCCGGAGATACGTGGCCCAACAGAACGAAGAAATCCGGTGGTGCGCCGACGCCTCGGCCCACCCCCGATGATAGAAGTGGAGACGAGTCTGGTCTCCAACGGCCGAAAGCCGCGCGCCGACCCGGGTCCCGAGCCAGTCCGGCATCGGAGCGGTCTCGGTCATCTCCCACTCGATCTCGTGGGGGCCGTCGAACAGCCGCGCGACTCCGGCCCATTGGTGGTCGGCATCGAACCCGAACTGAAAGCGTCCGCCCACTCGCGGATCGGCGCTCGCGGCATCCGGCCACCAGGTGCGAAGTCCCTCCGCGGTGGCGAAACAGGACCAAACGCGGTCGATGGGCGCCGCCACCTGCAATTCGTGCTCGATGTCCATGCTCAGCCCTTCTTCCGAGCCCAGATCTTGGCAATGTAGGCATCCGCATCCGGAGTGACGCAGGCCGTGTCGCCGTGGTCCACTTCGATCTTGCCGATCCGCTGGTGCGCGGCGAGTGCCGCGGTCCGGAGCTTGACGGACCGGCCGCCGATCGCGATCAGGGCGCTGTTCATCGAATGCTGGACTCGGTTCTTGGCGGTTTTGATCTCCCGCTCGATCCGGGCCAACAGCGCCAGGCAGTCGGCCTCGGACATGGCTTCGCCGCCGGCGGCCAACACCGCGAGTACGGTCCAGCCGCATTGACCGACATGCTCGCCGTTGGACTTAGCCCAGGCCTCCGCGGTGGCCCGAGCATCCGGCGTCTTCGCCACCAAGCGCGCGATGGCATCGGGGATCACGTAGTTGTCGGCCACTTTGGCCCACGCATCGAGTTGCTTCCGGCCGATCGTCTTGGGGTCGGCGATCATCGTAGCTAGAATCCGGGCGTCGTGGTTGCCGGTGGCCCAGAGCGCCTCGGCCAGCGCCTGATCGACCTTGATGGTCTTGACGAGTTTGCCGAGCACGGCATAGCCCACGCCGAACATCGGGCTGGTGATTCCGTGGCGCGCGTAGGTCTTCCGGGTTTGCGCCGATCCGGCCTTTTCCAGCTGCGCCATCACATCGTCGACGGTCATGGCCCTAGGCTCCTCGCGTTAGGACACCCATCCGCCGGCCGAGGACCGACGGGGCTTGGGGGTCGAATGGATCCAGCTCCACGGCCCCTTCCGGGAACAAGAGGATAACGGTGGACCCGTAGTTGAAGCGGGCCATTTCGGCGAACCGCTCCAATCGGATGTTCCGCCCCCGAAAATCCGTTCGCTTGGGCCGGTCGCCGTACTCCGGAATATTGACGCCGTTCCACACCGTTTCCACGCCGGACAC
>JANMHX010000106.1:0-13218 GCA_031375485.1 Gemmatimonadota bacterium
TCGCCTTCCTTGACGCCGAGTTGCACGATCCGGCCGGTAATGTCGGCGGAGATGTCGACCTGGGCGTCGGCTTCGATCTTGCCGCTCGCCGTCACGGCGGCCACCAGCGACCGCTGCCCGACCGCCTCCATCCGAACTTCGGTGGCGTTGCGGTCCGACCGAGCGGCCGTCAGGGAGAAAATCGCGAAGCCGGCGCCGACCAGGGCGACGAAGGCGATTCCGAATTTGGTGCGTCTCGACATAGTTGGAGTCCCCGCCTACTGGCGGAGTGAACGGCCGACCGCGAACTCGAGCGCGGCAATGGCCTTGTGGTACTCGTAAACCGAGTTGACGTAATCACCTTCAGCCCGCTGCACGTTGTTCTGGGCATCGGTCACATCGAGCGCGCTCCCGGCGCCTAACCGGTACCGATCCTGAGCCAGCCGAAGCTGGTCGCGGGCGGCGTCGCGGTTGGCGGCTTGGACGGCAATCGCCCGGTACGAGGTCTGGAGCCCGAGGTACCGGGACTGCACATCGGTCCGGAGCTGGAGTTCGCGGGCCCGCACCGTCTCGCGCAAGTCATCGCGCTGGGCCCGGGCTTGCGATACCGAGAGGTCGCGCTGGAACCCGTCGAAAATCGGGAGTGAGATTTGGACCTGGGCCCGGAACGGCTGACTGGTGAAACTGAACGGGAAGACGTTGTTGGCCTTCTTGATGGCCGCGATGGTCTCGGCGGTGAGCTGATTGCCGGTGGCGTCCAAGTTGAAGCGCGCCTTGCAGTCGGGAATGACGCCGTTGCCGGGTTGGCCGCCGATGCCGCCGCCCGGGAGGCTCCCGATCAGGCTGTTTTGGAAGGTACAATTGGCCAGGTTCCCTTGGGCCTGCTGCAACGACTGACCGACCAGCACGCCGCTGTTGGTAAACTGTTGGGTGAACCCGTTCCAGCCCGCCGAAAAATTGAGGGTGGGGAAGTACCGGGACTTCTGAGCCCGGACCGAGTAGTCGGCGGCGGACTCGCGGGCCCGGGAGGCCCGGAGCGTCGGGTTCTGCTCGATGGCCACGCTCAGCAGTTGCCCGAGTTCCCACGCCGGTTGGGTCACGGGAAACGAGTCGGTCAGGGCGATGTCGCCAATCGTCGCGGGGGCGTTGACGCCGATCCGGCGGAACAATTCCAGCTTCGCCTCGTTCTCCGTTTGCTCGGCCCGGAGCAGCGAGACGTCGGCTTGGCCCTTCTGAACCTCGGCCTGCTTGACGTCGAGAATCGTGGCTTGGCCCACCTGGTACCGGGCTTGGGCCAGTCCGAGGAACTCGGTGTTCCGGGTGACTTGCTGGCGCGCCACCCCGGCTTGGGCCGCCGCCTGGAGCGCCGCCAGATACTGGAACGTGACGTCGTACCGGAGGCCGACCAACCCGTTGTTGATATCCTCGCCGACGGCATTCTGATTGGCCCGCTGCTGGCCGGGGGCCGACAGCGTGGTGCCGGAGACCTGCCAATCGAGTTGGACGCCGTACCCGGACGACAGGGTCGGGGACGACTGATTGAAGAGCGAGCCGCCGAACGTCGCCGAACCGGAGCCGGTGTAGGACAGGCTGCTCCCGACCGAGAGCTGCGGTACCAGCGCGTTGGCGTAGGCGTTGCGAACGCCCCATCGGGCGGTGCCGGCATCGTTGAGGATTTGGCGATAAGTGGGACTCGAGCGCTGGGCTTGCTCGAGCGCCTGGGCCAGGGAGAGCCGAGCGGCCACTTGCTGCGCCGAGGCCGTCGCGGTGCAGATGCCTACCAGGATGGCGGGAGCCCAAAACCTCATCGCGGTCTTTCCTTTTCTCAATTTGGGACTGGAACAGGGGGTAGTACGCATCGTTTCAGACGATGGTTTCAAGTTGCGACGAACCGCACATAAGTCGATCATTGGCATATTGTTATTTGGCATCGCAAGACCTGGAAGAAGAAGCCACGAACCCCAGCGGATTCCCGGTTTCAACGCCCAGTTCGTGCCGTCCAGCGCCGGAAATCTAACTCGTTGTCGGAGAATTGCTTACCCCGGCGGCTGCCGGCGGCCCGTGGCCGGGCTTGCTCCGTTCATGGGACCGGAAATCCCACAATCGCGATTACTGGTTCGGCTCGATGATCTGGAGGGCATGATCGAGGAGGCGTTGGTAGACCTTCCCGCCGAGCTCAGGATCCGCCGACCCCGCTGGAGCCGACCCGAGAGTCGGCGCCAGCCACGCGAGCAGCGCGGTGTCAGGGTCCTGGCCTCTCGTCAGGTCATCTAGCTGGGCACCGTAGATGTCGATCAAGGTGACGTGACCGATCGCCCGAATCGTACCCAGGGCTTCGTTGTGGGCCTCGCCGGCGTGGGCGGAGAGAATCACGATCTCCCGGACCTTTGCTTCGTTCTCCCACGCCGCAATAAGTTCGTTCAGCATTCGGTGCAGGGTTTTTCGGGTCAGGCCGGCGCTGCCGGGGTCCTCGGGGTCGGTGGAGGCGTGGACCCCGAAGGGGATGACCGGGGCGCGCACGGTGCGGGTGCGGGTGGAGAGGTCGTCGGCCAGGCGGTCGACGATCAACGTGCCGACCCCGAGCGGTAGGTGGGCGTCGCGAACGAGCAGGGTGCCAACCGGCACGAGGAGGCGGGGATTCACGCTGAAGAGTCGTTGAGCCTGGAGCGAGGTCAGCTCGGCCAAGCGCAAGGGGCCTTGGGGTTCGGGGGTCTGATCCGGCGTCATGGGTGGCTCTGGCTCCTGGTCGTCGGGGAACTGCTGCTGGCGGAGTGGATCCGTGCGCCTCGCCCGCTGGTGGCGGTGCCGGCGGTGCTGCTCTGGCTGGCGGTAGCGCTGATCCGGGCCCGGGGCCGGTCCGGGTCGATGGTGCTGGCTCTGGTCTTGGTGGCCAAGGCGCTGCTCCTCGGGGTGGCTCAGTATCAAATTGACCGGATCGATCGGGCGTGGCCCGCGGTCCGCGAAAGCCTCGTGGTGTCGGCCGCCGACCGGTGGCTCCGAGACGTCAAATACGCCCGGGCCCAGGTTGAACGGGTGTCGAGTTACGCCGCCACGCTCGACCCCGTCGACCGCGAGCAGGCCTTCGACCGGTTGGCCCGGGTCGTGGCCCGAGAGCCCCTCGAAATCGGCGCGGTCATCGTTGAAAGTGACGGCACGCCGGTGGTGTGGGCCGGCCGCTACCGGCTGACGCCCAAAGCGGAGGGCGACTCGATCAATTTCAACGCCTCAGCATACTACGCAGCCATCGAGTCCCGGCGCCATCTCCCGAACGGCCGGACCGCCGTGGCCTCGTTGCTGCTGGCCGCCGATTCGACCGTGCCGGATCAGGCCCGGAGTTTAGCGCAGCGGTTTGCGGCGCGTTCGGGCGTCGGAGTCGAGATTCTCCCGAACGGGGTGGCCCCCGACACCTCGGACGTCTTTGACTATCTCGAGCCGATGGCCGACGGCGGATCCCGACTCCTGTTCAGTGTCCAACTCCGGCCTCCGACTCAGTCGACGTCCTATCAACGGGTCTTTCGCTCCTCGGTGGTGCGATTGGTGTTGGTGTCGGTGCTGGGGCTCGTGGTCGCCCTGGTCGTGACCGCGCCCGGGTGGCCGCGTTTCCTGCTGGCCCTGTTGCCGGCGGCAGTCGTCGTCCGGGCGCCGCTCGGGGACGCACTCGATGTGCCCGCGCTGTTCTCCTCGACCACATTCTTCCATCCGCTCCTCGGGCCGGTTTCGGCGGCGGCCGGTCCCCTGATCCTCACGAGTCTGGTGCTGGTGCTGCTCGCCGTCGTCGGACTCGGCCGGGCCCGGATCCGGACCTGGTGGGGTGCGCCGTTCTCGGCGGTGCTGCTGCTGGCGGCGCCGTTTGTCGTGAGCCGGCTCGGTCGCGGGATTCAGATTCCGGCGGCCGGGGTGCCGATGGATCGGTGGGTCACCTGGCAATTGGCCATCTTCCTGGCGGCCACCGCGCTCGTTCTGGTGGCCGCCGCGCTGCTCCCCGAGCGACGGGAGGGGTCACCGCCCTGGTGGCCGACGGTGGTCGGGCTGGTGGCCTCGGTTGCCACGGCACTGCTTGGCTTGGTGATCTGGAACGCCCGGTTCGGGTGGCCCGACTGGTATCCGTTTCTCTGGATTGGGTCCCTTGCCCTCGTGGTGTGGCCGGGGCGGCGGTGGCTGACCGTCGCCGGGGTCGGGGTCGCGGTGGGAAGCGCTACGGCGTTGATGGTCTGGGGCGCCGAGGTCGAAGGCCGGGTGCAAGCGGGGCGGGCGGATCTCGCGGGACTCGGAGCCACGGCGGACCCGATCGCGGTGCCGTTGCTCGAGTCGTTTGCGGTCCAGGCCGGGCTCCGCGCCGTGCCGCGGAACACCTCGGAGCTGTTCGCGCTCTGGCGGGCGTCGCCGCTGGCTCGGCAAGCCTTCCCAGCGTCGCTCGGGCTGTGGACCACGAGCGGTCAGCCGCTCGCGCTCCTCAAACTGGATGAATTGGATCTTCCGGATTCGTTGGTGAGCCGCTCGGTTCGCGAGCTGCCGCCGACCCTCGACCAGGCCATCCTCCCATTGCAGCGAATTCCGGCGGTCCACTACCTCGCGCTGCTCCGGGTCGACCCGACGACGGTGATGTCGGTCGCGCTCGGGCCGCGGACGAGTCTGGTCCCCCGGGCCCGGCTGGGCCGGTTGCTTGACCCGACCCCCTCCGAGCGAGCGCTCTACCGGCTGGCGATCGCCCCGACCGGCTCGACGGAAAAGCCCCGGGAGGGCGCGACACTCTGGCGCCGGGAACAGTGGACCGCCCGGGGATCGCGCACGGTGGCGATGGGCGACGGGGCCCGGGACGTGAGCGGGGTCGTCGATCTGGGGGCACCCACCGGGTTGGTCGTTCGGGGCGCGCTGCTGGTGGTGGCGGACTTGTTGGTGCTGTTCGCCGTGGTCGGGTTGGCGAGCTGGCTCTTGACCGGCCGCCTGGACCGCCCGGCGTGGTGGCCCGAGTGGCGGACGTTCCGGACCCGGATCGCGTTCGCGTTAGGGGGGTTCTTTCTGGTGCCGGCGGGCGGGTTTGCGCTGCTCAACATCCTCCGTCTGGCCAATGACGGCCGGAGCCGCCGGGACCTGGTGATCGGCCAGACGCTCCGGGATGCGGCGCCCGGGGCGACGTTGCCCTTGGCCGGCGGTGTCAATCTCGACGGGGCGCTCGAAGCGTTGAGCGAGCGGGTCGACGCCAACTTGGTGCTCTACAAGGATGGCCGGTTGATCGCGTCGAACGGGGGCGGGGTGTTCGAAGACTTCGGGTTGATCGACCCGCTGGTCGATCCGGCGGTCTTTCACCAAATCCAGTTCGATGGCGAACCGACCGCGGTCGCCGACGGTCCTTCGGCAGCGACCCCGATCCGGCTTGGCGTTCGGCTGGTCCGGCTCCCGACCGGTGACGCGGCGATGTTGGCGGCGCCCCAGACCACGGCGGACCCGACGATCGGGGCGCAGCAACTCGACTTGGCGTACGTTCTGGCCTTGACGGTGGTGCTGGGCCTGATTGCGGCGGTGGCGGGGGCCAACTGGTCGGCCCGGGCCTTGTCTCGGCCGGCCGCCGAGCTCCGGGACGCGGCCTTGGCGTTCGGACGCGGGGACGACTTGCCGGAGCCGCGGGGCAGTCCGCCCCCTGAATTCGAGCCGGTCTTTGCGGCGCTCAAGAAAATGGCGGTCGATGTCCGGGCCACCCAGGCGGCCGAAGAACGGGCCGCTCGGGTCTTGGCCTGGGGCGAGATGGCGAACCAGGTGGCCCATGAAATCAAGAACCCGCTCACGCCGATGCGGCTGGGCATCCAGCACCTCCAACGGGTGGTGCGGGACGGCCGGCCGATCGGACCGATCCTCGACGAAACGGCCCGGCGGATTCTCGGGGAAATCGACCGGCTCGACACCATCGCCCGGGCCTTCAGCCGGTTCGCGGCGCCGGCGGAGGGGCATCCCGACCCCGAGCCGACGCCGTTAGGCGATGTCTGCCGGGAGGTCGCGGCGCTCTATGGTCTCGCGCCCGATCAGGCCGGGGTCACGCTCGAGGTGGGGGCGGATGTTCCGGTCTTGGCCCACCGGGATGAGCTCAAGGAGACGGTGGTCAATCTGCTCGAGAACGCCCGGAACGCCGGGGCGAGCGCGATCCGGATCCGGGTCGACGGCACCACCGTCTCGGTGTCGGACAACGGGGTCGGCATTCCGGCGGACCGGCTGGGCCGGATTTTCGAACCGCGGTTCTCCACGACGACGAGCGGGTCCGGTCTCGGACTCGCGATCGTCAAGCGGCTGGTCGAGGGCTGGGGCGCCGTGATCAGCGTCAAGAGCGAGGTGGGTCGGGGCACGACGGTGACGATCGTCTGCCGGCCCGCCTAACGGTCACTCGGCGGCCGGGAGCCACTTCGCCAGGGTTCGGGCCAGATCCTCCTGCTGGACCGGCTTGCTGATGTAGTCGTTCATTCCGACCGCCAGGCAGCGGTCCCGGTCGGTGGCCAGGGCCGCGGCCGTCATCGCGATGATCGGGAGGCCGGCGTAGGGCGCCGCGCTGGTCCGGATCGCCTGGGTCGCGTCGTAGCCGTCCATCTCGGGCATCTGGCAATCCATCAGGATCAGGTCGAAGGTGCCCACCTTCAGGTGATCGAGGACCTGTTGGCCGTGCTCGGCCACCGTCACCTCCAGGCCGAGACGTTCCAACATCCACCGCGCGATCCGCTGGTTGGCGGGATAGTCCTCGGCCAACAGGACCCGGCCGGCCAGCCGACTCGGCACGGTGGCCGCGCTGGCCGCCGGTGCCGATGCCGGAGCCGGCCGTTCGAACGGAATGGTCAGGGTGAAGGTGCTGCCGTGGCCGGGATCGCTGGCGGCGGTGATGCCGCCGCCCATCAACTCCGCCAGCTGGCGGCAGATGGTCAAGCCCAGTCCGGTGCCCCCGAATTTTCGCGTCGTCGAGGTGTCGGCTTGGGTGAATTTTTCGAAAATGCTCGCGAGCTTGTCGTCGGGAATCCCGATTCCGGAGTCGCGGATCGTGAACGAGACGGGGCTGACGCCTTCAGGGCCGGGCTCCGGCGCTAGATGCACCATCACGAAGCCCTGTTCGGTGAACTTGATGGCGTTGTCGATCAGGTTGGTGAGGACCTGCCGGAGCCGCCCGGGATCGCCGGTGACGTGTTGGGGGGTCCCGTCGGCAATCTTGGCCCGGAGCCGGATCTGCTTCGCCTCCGCTTTGGCGGTGAGCAAGGCCACGACGCCTTCGACCGTTTCCTGAAGATCGAAGACGATGTTCTCGATCCGGAGCTTGCCGGCCTCCAACTTCGAAAAGTCGAGGATGTCGTTGATGATGGTCAGCAGGTCCCGGCCGGATCGCTCGATGGTGCGGGCCAGCGATTGTTGCTCGGGCTCGAGGCCCGCCTCCATCAGCATCGCCACGGTGCCGAGAACGGCATTCATCGGGGTGCGGATTTCGTGGCTCATGTTGGCCAGGAACTCCGACTTGACCTGGGCGGCCCGGAAGGCCACATCGCGCGCCTGACGGAGCTCGGCGGTCCGGACTTCGATGGCCTCCGCGAGGCCGCGGTTGGTCTGGCGGAGTTCGGCGCGGAGTTCTTCGGAGCGGAGATTGGTGGCGCAACTCGTCAACACGATCGACATCAATTTTTGGCAGCCGTCGGGAATGAACGTCCCCCGGTCCGGCACGGTGCCGAGGAACATGCCGATCGGCCCGCTCCGGGTGACCAACGCGTGGAGGACGGCGGTCCCGCCGAAGGTCACCCCGGGCACCAAGACCGGGTGGTTGTTCTGGAGGGCCCAGGCAAACACGCCCCGGGAGATTTGGGCTTCGATCTCCTCGGCGAATGGTCCGGCGCGGCCCGCCGGCTCGCACCACGCCAGCGGAAAATCGACGCTGACGGGATCGAGCCGGAAGAAGGCGGCTCCGTCGAACGGCGCGATCCGAAAGAGGGCTTTGCCGGCTTGGGCAAACAGGTCGTTCGGGCCGTGTTCATCCCGGTCACCGGGCTGGACGATGCCGACGGTGGCGACGTGGTCGAGTGCGTCGAGGAGCCACCGGTTGGTGGCCCGGGCCGCGTCCGCGGGGCTGTCGGCCGCGATCCGAAGGGCGCCATCGGCGGGGGCGGTCATGGTCTAGTGGTCAGGCCCGAGGATCGCATTCACGGCATGCACGAACTGAAACTCGAGCTGCTTGAACAGGCCGGGCAGGATCGTCGGCGAGAGGTCGACGGCGTCCCAGGCCGCGGGGTCGAAGGTCGGGACCCGGTGCTCGCCGCTCGATCCGAGCTGGAGGGCGTTGGCGATGACGTCCGCGAAGTGGACCACGGCGGCCTCGCTCGGGAACCGCGGGGCCAAGTGCGGGGCATGGTGCCAGGCGGCGCAATCGACCAGCATGCTCGGGAGGCGCCACCGGTCGAGCAGGGCGGCGCCGACCGCGCCATGATGGAATCCAAGCAGCTTCCGCTCCACCTCGAACAACGGCTGATCGGTCCGGCCGGCTTCGAGGAGCGCGGACGCCGCCTCGAGGGGGACGCGCATGAACACGATCGGCCGGCCGATGTCGTGCAGGAGTCCCGCCACCATGAATCGTTCGACGTTGGCCTCCCGCCGGCCGGCCGCCAGGAGCCGGGCGGCGAGCCCGCAGGCGATGCTGTGGCGCCAGAATGAATCCATGTCGACGAGGTGCGACGGCACGTTGGTGAACAGCCGGATGAAGGAGGTTCCGATCGCCAAATCGCGGAGCTGGGTCATCCCGACGATGCTGATCGCCTGGGACACGGTGTCGATCCGGGAGGGGAAGCCGTAGATCGGGCTGTTGACCAGCCGGAGCAGCCGGGCCGTGAGGCCGGGGTCCTCGCCGATGACCTTGCCGACGTCGGAGGCGGAACTGAGCGGATGGTCGATGACCTGGACGAGCCGCTGGTACATCGTTTGGATCGTGCCGACGTCGATGACGCCGCGAATCAGGTCTTCCGGCCGGCGCGCCATGGGTCAGTGGCCCTTTCGGAGGTGCCGCTCGACGCAGTGGCGGAACAACGCGGCGATGGCGGGGTGGCTCCGGTCGGCATGGGTGAACCGCGCGACGACCGCGGCCTCGGCTTCGGCGACCACCGCGGGATCGAACTCGGCGTCGGGGTCGGGTGCGGCCGCTTCGGTGCCTTCGACCTCCGCCTCCGCGACGCCCCACATCTGGCAGTAACGGAGATGCTTGTCGGTCAGCACCGTGCCGTTAGGCAGGAGCAGCCGCCCGCCCGAATCCACGATATCGGCGGCCAGCACCATGTCGGTCCGAAGATTGTCGAGACTTACTCGCATAACGGCGGTGTCGCTCCTTGCTCGCCAAGGTATCGGCCGGTCGGAGAGCGACTTGAGCCGGGGCCGGGGATGCCGATGCTAGGCTCATGGGATTCGACTTCAACCGCGCCTACTATCGGCTGGTCTATCCGATCGCGCTCCGCCCCGGGTTCCGGGTCGGGGGCCGGGTCTATCCGGTGGTCGACCTGTCCGAGCAGGGCGCCCGGCTGTTGTTTGCCGAACCGCCCTATCCCGAGCCGCTGGCCGATCTGATTGGGATGATCAGCTTGCCGGGGGGTGAGTCGATCGCGGCCGAGGGCCGGGTGGTGCGGATCGACGCCCCGTTCGTTTGCCTCAATCTGATCCGGGGCGTGCCCTTCGGCGTGATGATGGAGCAGCAACGGTTGCTCCAGCACCGCCTGGCCGAGTGGCGATAGCTGACGAATGGTGTCATTGATCTAGACGCTCGGCCAACCGGGTGCAGTTTCTTGCCCTCCGGCCTCACCGGGCGCCCGGAAACCGGGCCAGGCGCCGGTAGTCGGCCGGCTACCCCGGGCGGCCTCCGGCTCCGGCCCACCTTATGCCCCTCCCGTCTGCCAGTGATCGTTTCCCTGTCCGGCAGGAGGGTGTCCGTGAACGTTGATCCGATTCCCCAGAACCTCATTGCGGTCCACGATCTCCTCTCGGAGACCGCCACCGTGGCCAACGAGTCGAACGCCCGATTTCAGTGGGGGGTGGCGATTTTTCCCCGGACGGGCCGGTTTGATGCGCCGGTGTTCGGGGTCGTCACGTGTGGTGGGGAGTCCACAACGCTCACGTACCGATTGCTCCAGTCGCTGATGGAGCTGCCGGTCTATGTCAGCGGCCGAGTTCCGGCCACGATCCGGGACGGAATGGCGTTTGGACCCCGTCGATCGGCCCCGCCCCCGGCCCTGATGGATCAGCCTGTTTTACACATCATGCTGACCTGCTGCATTGGTTCGACCGCCGATGACTTGGACCGGACCATGCCACTCGAGTCCACGGTCTTCGCGGGCGATATCAAGTCACCCATCATTCTCCTGACCGAAGGCCGGCCGGACGGCTGGCCCCGGTAGATCAGCGTCCGGTCGCCGCGATCGCGATCAGGAGCGCCCACTGGGGGCCGAGGTAGCCCCGGTCCCCGTCTTCGTACCACTCACCCAAGGAATGGGCCCCGTCCGCCCGGCCCCCGCCATCGATGGCGAGGGCCGGGATGCCACGAGCGATCGGCACGTTCGCGTCGGTGCTCGCCGCCGCGCCTTGGGGTACCGGAAATCCTAACGTCTTGGCCGCGGCCTGGGCGGCCCGGGCGAGCCAGAGAGTGTCCGGCTGCGACCCCGCGGCCCGCTTGCCGATCACGTCGATGGTCGCCCCGAGCGCCACCGTCGACCCCGGCCAGCGAGCCTTCTCGGCGGCGACCGCCGCCCCGATGGCCTGCTGGACTTGGTCGTCGAGCCTTGCGAGGGCCTCAGCGGATTCGGACCGAAGATCGATCTGCATCGTGGCCTTGGCGGTGATCGAATTCACGGAGGTGCCGCCTTCGACGACGCCGACGTTGAAGATGGTCCGAGGCGTCGTCGGCACGGTGAGGTCGGCGATCGCGGCAATGGCGCGTCCCATGGCGTGCATCGGATTGGGGATCCCGAAATCGCCAAAGCTGTGCCCGCCGGGGCCCTGAAAGGTCACCCGGTAGCGATTGCTGCCGACCGCGCGGGTGACCATGCCGAGACCGACACCGTCGACCGAGACGAAAGCGTCGATCGGCCCGGCGGACTTCTCGTCGAAGAGATGGAGGGTACCCCGGAGGTTGCCGGGGCCCTCCTCGCCGACATTGGCGACGAAGACCAGATCGCCAGCGGTGGTGACCTTGGCCAGGGCCATGGCCCGGGCCACGCTCAACACCACCGCGAGGCCGCGGCAGTCGTCGCCGATGCCGGGGCCCTTGAGCCGGCCGCCCTCCCGGGCGACCGTGACGTCGGTACCCTCGGGAAACACCGTGTCGAGATGGGCCGCCAACACCAGGCGGCGGCCGCCCCCGGTCCCGGCCCGGATGGCGATGACGTTGCCGACCCGGTCGGTGGTCGTCCGGTAGCCTAACGCTTCCAGCCGGCGGGCATACTCGGCGCCGCGGGCGGCCTCCTTGAAGGGCGGCGCGGGGATCTCGCACAGGGCAACCTGTTGTTCGAGGGTCCAGGCGTTGTCGCGCCGAAGGATGTCGAGCGCCGCTCGCACCGCGGGCTCAGGAGCCGGTTGCGCCCTCGCGGTGAGGGGGGCGCCGGCGAGCAGCGCGGCGAGCAGGGAGAGGGTCCGGTTCATTGGGCGGGGCTTTCCGGGGCGACGGCGGCGACACAAACGATTTCCAGGCCGGCCCCGTGGTGCAACGGTCCGACCGGGACTACGGCGCGGGTGGGGCGGGCGCTTCCCATGATCCGGGCGTAGACCGCGTTGATGGCGGCCCAGTCTTCGATCCGCGAGATATAGACCGACATCTGGAGCGCGTATTGGAGTCCGCTGCCGGCGGATTCGAGGATCCGGGCGATGTTGCCCAGACAGAGCGCGGTCTGTTCCTCGATCGTCCCCACGCGGGGGGTGCCCGTCTCGAGGTCGGAAGGAAGTTGGCCGGCCACGTAGACTACGCCGCCGTGGACCACCGCTTGAGAGTAGTGGCCGGCCGGCCGGACCGTGCCAGGTGCCTGGATTGGTTTGATGGACGCCATGGTGCCGATGGAAAGGGGACGCCCAATTGTCAGGCCCCGGACCGCTGGAGGCAACCCACCGGGGCCCGGGTGGCGGATTTCATCTCGGCGACGAATATCCGGATCACCTCGCCGAGGCGGTCGGGAGTGGCAGCGGCGATCCGACGAACGAGGGCCGAGCCGGAGATCGCCCCGGCGGCTCCCAAGGCAAGGGCCTCGCGGACCTGGCTGGGCTCCCCGACCCCGAAACCCAACAGAGCCGGTGGGGCGCCGGCCTCATGGAGGTCGCGAATCAAGTCGGCCGTCGATACCGACTCGGTCGAGTCTTCCCCGGTGACACCTGGCCGGCGGGTGACGTAGCTGAAGCCTTCGGTGAGGGTGGCGAGCTGCTCCAGGCGCTGTCGCGACGCGTTGGGTGGCACGATCATGATCGGAGCGACGCCCGCCGCCCGGGCCAGCGTGGCGAACGGCATCGCTTCTTCGGAACAGAGATCCGCCAACAAGACCGAGTCTGCGCCCGAGGCCGCCGCCTCCTGGTAGAAGCGCTCCGGCCCGCCCTGGAATGCGAGGTTGGCGTACGTCAGGATCCCGATCGGAACGGTCGGTCTAAGGCCCCGAAGTTCTTTGATCAAGTTCCAGCAGTGGAGCGGTGTGGTGCCGGCCACGAGGGCCCGGACCGCAGCGGCCTGGATGACGGGGCCGTCGGCGACCGGATCGGAAAACGGAATCCCGACCTCAATGGCATCCGCTTCGGACCGAGCCAGCTCGGCCAGAATCCGAGCCGAGGTGGCCGGGTCGGGGTCACCAAGCATGACGAACGGGATGAAGGCGCCTTCCCCGCGGCTCGCGAGGCGCTGAAACATCTCAGGGTACCGTTGGCTCATGGACGATCCTCCTCGAGAAACCGTCCGACCGTGGCGAGGTCCTTGTCGCCCCGGCCCGACAGATTGACCAGAATGGATTGGTATCGGCCGCCCGCCGCGAGTTCGGCCGCCACGGAAAGGGCATGGGCGCTTTCGAGGGCGGGAAGAATTCCTTCGCGAGCCGCCAGGTCGGTGTAGGCCGTCACGGCGGCGGCGTCGGTGCAGCTCCGATACCTGACCCGCCCGGTGTCGGCGAGATGGGCGTGTTCGGGTCCGACCGCGGGGTAGTCGAGCCCGGCCGAAATCGAATCGGACTCGCGGATCTGCCCGTCGTCGGTTTGGAGGACCATGGTGTGGGCCCCGTGCAA
>JANMHX010000113.1:0-5489 GCA_031375485.1 Gemmatimonadota bacterium
GTGCACGGCGGGCCGGCCGCGGCCCATCAACCGCGCTGGCTCGGCAGCGCCACCACCACGGAGCGATCGCTGCTCGACGCCGGCTACTACGTCTTCCTTCCGAATCCACGCGGCAGCCAGGGCTTTGGCCAGGCGTTTACCCGGGCCAACGTGAAGGACTTCGGCTACGGCGACCTCCGGGATATCCTGCTCGGCGTCGATGCGGCCGGCCTCCGAGCGCCGATCGACACCGCCCGGGTCGGGATCACCGGGTGGAGCTACGGCGGCTACATGACGATGTGGGCCGTCACCCAAACCCGGCGTTTCAAAGCGGCCGTGGCCGGTGCCGGTGTCGCCAACTGGCTGAGCTACTGGGCCCAGAACGGAATCAACGAGTGGCTCCTGGGCTACTTCGGCGCCGCCGTCTACGATGACCCCGCGGTGTATGCCCGAAGCGCCCCGATGACCTTCATCAAACAGGCCAAAACCCCGACCCTCATCCTCGTCGGTGAAGGCGACATCGAAACCCCCGCCGCCCAATCCTACGAGTTCTGGAAAGGCCTCCAACACAACGGCGTCGAAACCGAGTTCATGATCTACCCCGGCGAAGGCCACGGAATTCGAAACCCCGTCCACATCCAAGACCGAATCACCCGCTCCCTCACGTGGTTCAACCGGCACCTAAAACCCAGCCCAGTCCCCTGATTACCTTCCCCCCACCTCTCACCGCCGAGCCGCCGAGTGCCGAGTGCCGAGTGCCGAGCCTTTTGCCATACCACCCTTCAGCGCCTGGTCCAAATCAACTCCGTCAATCCCAAACTCGTCCCAGGGGCGCCCGGCGAACGCGAGATTGCCGACTACACCGCGGCCCGGCTCGCTGAACTTGGCCTCGAGGTCGAACGATACGAGCCGGAACCGGGCCGGATCAGCGTCATCGGCCGCCTTCGGGGTACCGGGGGCGGGAAGAGTTTGATGTTGAACGGCCACTATGATACGGTCGAGGTCGAGGGGATGGCGGAGCCGTTCTCGGGGGCGGTGCGGGACGGCAAGCTCTATGGGCGGGGCGCCTTCGACATGAAAGGCAGTGTGGCGGCCTGCATCACCGCCGTGAAGGTGCTTCAGGACAGCGGCGTCCGGCTCCGGGGCGACGTGATCGTGGCGGCCGTGGCCGACGAGGAGTACGGCAGTTGCGGGACCGCCGATCTGGTCCATCATGTGAAAGTCGACGGCGCCATCGTCACCGAGCCGACCGCGCTCGAGATCTGTTTGGCCCACAAGGGATACCTCTGGATTGCCGTCGAAACCCAAGGCCGGGCGGCCCACGGGAGCAAGGTCGACCAGGGCATTGACGCCAATATGCGGATGGGCCGGTTCCTGGGCCGCCTCGATCGCTTGGAGCAAGAACTCCGGCGCCGCCCGGCGCACCGATTGGTCGGTCCGCCGTCGCTGCACGCCGCCACCCTCCATGGCGGCACCGGGCTCAGCACCTACGCGGCCACCAGCCGGCTCGAGATCGAGCGGCGCACCATCCCCGGTGAGACCGAAGCGAGCGCGATGGCCGAGATCCTGGCGCTCCGGGCCGAACTGGTAGCCGAGGACCCCGGCTTCGAGGCTCGGGTCGAGTGCTTCTTTGCCCGGGAGCCGTTCGAAGTCGCGCCGGACGCCGGCGTGGTTCGGTCGCTGGCCGCCGCCGCCACCACCGTGCTGGGCGCGCCGCCCAAGATGGTGGGCGACACGCCCTGGATGGACTCGGCGTTGTTGGCCGCTGCCGGCGTCGAGACCGTGGTGTTCGGCCCGACCGGGGCGGGGGCCCACGCCGCCGTCGAATGGGTCGATCTCGAAAGTGTTTATCAGACCGCGGATGTCCTCGCCGCGACCGCCCGTCACTACTGCCAATAGGTTTTCCGTGCGAACGATTTCTCATTACATCGGTGGTCGCGAGGTCAAGGGACGCTCCGGCCGGAGCGGGCCGGTCTTCAATCCGGCCACCGGCGAGCAGCAAGCCGCGGTCGACTTCGCCTCCGCGGAGGAAGTGGACGAGGCGGTGGCGGCCGCGGCGAAGGCGGCGGCGTCTTGGAGCACCGCCGCCTTGGGCAAGCGGGCCGATGTGTTCTTTCGGTTCCGTCACATTCTGGTGGAGCGGCGGGCCGAGTTGGCCAACGTCATTAGCCTCGAGCACGGGAAGGTCCCGTCCGATGCGGCCGGCGAGGTGGCGCGGGGCATCGAGAACGTCGAGTTCGCCGCCGGGATTCCGGAACTCCTCAAGGGCGGCTACAGCGAAGGGGTGTCGACCGGGGTCGACGTCTATTCGATCCGGCAGCCCCTTGGAGTGGTGGCGGCGATCACGCCGTTCAACTTCCCGGCCATGGTCCCGCTCTGGATGATCTCCAACGCCATCGCCTGCGGCAACACGGTCATTCTGAAGCCGTCGGAGAAGGACCCTTCCGCCGCGTTGGTGCTCGCGAAGTGGCTGACCGAGGCGGGCCTCCCTGACGGGGTGCTCAACGTGGTCCAGGGAGACAAAGTGGCGGTGGACCGGTTGCTCGACCATCGGACCGTCCAGGCCATCAGCTTCGTCGGGTCGACCCCGGTGGCCCGCGCCATCTACCAACGGGGTACCGCGGCCGGCAAACGAGTCCAGGCGTTAGGCGGCGCCAAGAATCACATGGTCGTCCTGCCCGACGCCGATCTCGGCGCCGCGGCGGACGCGGCCGTCAGCGCGGCCTATGGATCGGCCGGCGAACGATGCATGGCCATCTCGGTGGTGGTGGCCGTGGGGCCGATCGCCGATCCGTTGGTCGAGGCCATCGCGGGCCGGTTGGGCCGGATCAAGATCGGGCCGGGGACCGATCCGACGGCTGAGATGGGCCCGCTGATCACCAAGGAGCATCGCGACAAGGTGGCGTCGTACCTCGACCTCGCCAAGCAGGAGGGGGCCACGGTGGTCACCGACGGCCGGAGCCAAGCGTTCGCGGGGCAGGGGTTCTTCCTTGGCGTGTCGCTGGTTGACCGGGTGACACCCGGGATGGCGGTCTATCGCGACGAAATCTTCGGCCCGGTGCTGTCGGTGGTTCGGGCCGGGACGTATGAGGAAGCGCTCGACATCGTCAATCAGAACCAATATGGAAACGGGGCCGCGATCTTCACCCGCGACGGTGGGGCGGCCCGGCGGTTCCAGTCGGAGGTGACCTGTGGCATGGTCGGAATCAACGTCCCGATCCCGGTGCCGGTGGCCTATTACTCGTTCGGTGGTTGGAAAGATTCCCTGTTCGGTGACACCCACATCTACGGGCCCGACGGGGTGCATTTCTACACCCGTGGCAAAGTCGTCACTAGCCGATGGCCCGATCCCGCCACCAGCTCGGTCAACCTTGGCTTCCCCCAGACCCGTTGAGACGATGACCGATTCAACCGCATCCCAGTTCGCCGGCAAGTCGTATCCCTTCGTCCCACTGGTGTTCAACCGCCAGTCGCTCGATCAATCCCGGCAGCACGGCCAGGCGTTTTACGAGGAGATGAACCGGCGGCGGACCACCCGCCATTTCTCCACCGAACCGGTGCCAAAGGATCTGATCGAATGCGCCCTCCGGGTGGCCGGCACGGCACCGAGTGGCGCCCACCAACAGCCGTGGACCTTCGTGGCGGTGTCCGATCCCGAGCTGAAGCGGAAAATCCGGGAGGCCGCGGAGCTGGAGGAATACGATTTCTATCACGGCCGGGCCCCTGAAGAGTGGGTCGAGGCGCTGGCGCTGCTCGGCACCGACGAGCACAAACCCCATTTGACCGACGCACCCTGGGTCGTGGTGTTGTTCCGCCAGGCCTACGGGGTGAAGCCTGATGGGTCGAAACGGACCTATTACTACACCCAAGAGTCCTGCGGGATCGCGGCGGGGTTCTTCATCGCGGCCGTTCACCAGATGGGGCTCGTCACGTTGACCCATACGCCGAACCCGATGGGGTTCCTCGCGGAGCTGTTAGGTCGGACCGCCAACGAGAAGGCCATGCTGGTGATGCCGGTCGGTTACCCGGCCCCCGACGCCAAGGTTCCCGACTTGACCCGGAAACCCCTCGATTCGATTGCGATTTGGAAGTGATGTCATGAAACGCCCCGGTCTCGCGCTGCTCCTGAACGTCGTGGCGGCGTCTTCCGCCTGGGGCCAAGCCCCGGCCGGTCTGGTAACCGGGTATGCCGCGAAGATGCTCTGCTCCACGGTGTTCGTCTCCCATCGGTCCGCCGTCGAGGCGTTGAGCCAAGAGCTCAAGCTGGCTGCCCCAATCCCGTACCGGGTCGATAGCGCTTCCCGGTCGGTGGTGGCCTGGATTCCGGGTTCCGAGGCCCGCCGGGCCGTGTGGCGGCCCGGTCTCGGCTGCTCCCTCAGATCGGATTCGATGCCCGACGCCGGTCACACCCGGGCCAGGCTGGCCGGGCCGATCGTTCGGTCGCGGGCGCTCTGGCCCGCCGGTGAGCGGATCGATACTACCCGACTGCCCGAGGGAGTCGATGCCGGGAAGCTCCGCGCCGCCCTCGACTCGGCCTTTGCCGAACCGACCGCGGCCAAGCCGCGCCAGACTCGCGGCATCGTGGTGGCCTGGAACGGGCGGATCGTCGCCGAGCGCTACGCCAAGGGCTACGACGCCGCAACGCCGCAGCTCGGCTGGTCGATGACCAAGAGTGTCACCAATGCGCTGGTCGGGATTCTGGTCCGGCAGGGCAAGCTCGCGCTCGAACGCCCCGCCGCGGTTCCGGAATGGCAACAGGCGGGCGACCCCCGGGCCGCCATCCGGCTCGAGGACCTGATGCGGATGAGTTCGGGCCTGGCGTTCGACGAGAGCTACAGCCTGGGCACCAGCGACGTGGCCCGGGACCTCTTCCTGACCAAGGACGCCGGCGGGTATGCGGCGAGTCTGCCGCTGGCCGACCCGATCGGGGCCCGCTGGGCCTATTCGAGCGGCACGACCAACATCATCTCGCGAATCGTCCGGCACACGATCGGCAATGACAGTGCCTACCTGGAATTCCCCCGCCGGGCCTTGTTCGAACCACTTGGGATGCACACCGCCGTGCTGGAGCCGGACCCTTCGGGCACGTTCGTCGGGTCGTCGTTCATGTTCGCGAGCGCCCGCGACTGGGCCCGGTTCGGACAGCTGTACTTGAATGATGGGGTCTGGAACGGAGTCCGGATTCTGCCCGAAGAGTGGGTCAAGTATTCGGCCTCCCCCGCAAAGGCGGATTCGACCGGCGGGTACGGAGCCCAGGTCTGGATCAATGCCGGCCGGGCCAACGGGAAACGGCCCCACCAACGCCTCCCGGCTGACGCATTCTTTTTCATGGGCTACGATCAGCAGAACGTGGCGGTTATCCCGTCCCGGGGGCTCGTGGTCGTTCGGCTCGGGTATACCCCCGGCCGCGACAGGGACCTCGACGGGTTAATCGAGCAGGTGCTTCGGGCGCTTACGTTGCCCCCATACGAAACCATCCACCGCGGCGGCACGATAGTCGACGGCTCCGG
>JANMHX010000122.1:0-10310 GCA_031375485.1 Gemmatimonadota bacterium
GAGCGCTCCCTCTCAGCCCCCAGAACGACTAGATTGCTGCCTGCATCCCCTAAGTGCATTTCCTCAACGGAGATAGCATGTTTGCCGCGCCCGATCCGGCCCGCTTCAAGGACCCAGCGCTGCGGCCCATCGCTGACAAGGTGTTCGCCGGCCGCCGACTTGATCCAGCCGATGGGATCGCCCTGTACCAGACCCACGACATCCTGAGTTTGGGGGCCCTCGCCGAGTGGGCCAACGACCAGAAGAATGGCGATCGGGTGTTCTTTTCGGCCAATCAACACCTCAACCCGACCAACGTCTGTATCCTCCGGAACACCTGCGTATTCTGTTCCTTTGCCCGGATGCCGAAAGAGGAAGGGAACTACACCCGGAGCCTCGAAGAGGTCTACCACGAAGCCGCGGCGGCCAGCGGGGGCGTGACCCGTGAGTTCCATATCGTCGGCGGACTCCATCCCAAGCTGCCGCTCAGTTACTACGCCGACATGTTCCGCGGCCTGAAGGAGCGCCATCCGCACGTGCACATCACGGCGCTCACGGCGGTCGAGATTGCTCACTTGGCCCGCATCGAAAAGACGACGGTGGAGGACGTACTGATCCGGCTCCGGGAGGCCGGCCTCGACACCATGCCGGGCGGCGGCGCCGAAGTCTTCAGCACCGCCGTCCGGGCCACCATCGCCGAGCGAAAGCTGACCGGCGAGGAGTGGATCGGCGTACACCGGGCGGCCCACGGGCTCGGCATTCGCACCAATTGCACCATGCTCTACGGCCACGTCGAGACCGCCGCCGACCGGATCGAACACCTGACTATGCTCCGCGATCTGCAGGCGGAGACCGGCGGTTTCCTCACCTACATCCCGCTGGCGTACCACCCCGACAACAATGAGCTCGGCACCGAAATGGGCCGGGCCGGGTCCGCCACCACCGGCTATGAGGATCTCAAGAACATCGCCATCGGGCGGCTCTACTTCGACAACATCGACCACATCAAAACCCACTGGCCGATGGTGACACCCTTCATGTCACAGGTCGTGCTCCAGTTCGGATGCGACGATCTCGAGGGCACCGTGGTCTTCGAGCGCGTCTATCACGAAGCCGGCGCCCAAACCCAGATGCTGATGCCCTACCGCGCCTTGGTCGACATGATCCGAGGCGTCGGCAAGCGCCCGGTCGAACGCGACGCCTTCTATCAACCCGTCCGCACCGACTTCGCCGAGGCCGCGTAGCCGAGTGCCAAGCGCCGAACGCCGAGTGCCGAGTGCCGAGCGCCGAGCGCCGAGATTGGGCCGCATCCCCTGGATCAATTGCTTTCCGGTCTACGGGGCGATGGACCGGGGCATCGTGGCCCCCCGGTCGGAACTGATCAGCGGGACGGCGGCCGAACTGAACGACTTGCTGGCGGCCGGCGAGCTCGACCTGAGCGTAGTCTCGGCCGTCGAATACGCCCGGAACGCCGCCGCCTACCACTTGCTCCCCGATCTCGCCATCAGTTGCGACGGCCCGGTCCAGAGCGTGGCGCTGTTCAGCAAGCGGCCGGTCCATGAACTCGATGGCGCCACCGTGCTCCGAACGGCATCCTCGCGGACCTCGGTCTTGTTGCTCGAACTGTTGTGCCGCCACCGGTGGCGGGTCACCCCGAAGTTCGCCACCGTCCGGGCCGAGTCATCCGATTTGAGCGCCCTGGCGGGCTTTCCGCATGAAGCGGTCCTCGTCATCGGCGATGCCTGTCTGGTGCTCGCCTCGCAGTCTGCCTACCCGTACATGACCGACTTGGGGCTGGCCTGGAAGGAGTGGACCGGGCTGCCGTTCGTGTTCGCGGTGTGGGCCGCCCGGCGTGAGATGGACCACCGGACCGCGCAGCTCGTGCATGGGGCGCTCCTGGAATCGAGGGCCTGGGGCCTCCACCATCTCGACGAACTGGCGGACGCCGCCGCGGTGGCCACGGGGATTTCTGCCCCTGTGGTCCGGGCGTATTTCGGCGACCTCGACTACGCCCTGTCATACCGGCACCTAGCCGGCCTCACCGACTTCTTCCGGCGGCTGGCCCAAGACGGGCTGGTCCCCGACGGCTCGCTCTCGTTCATCACGGCCGCCTAAGCGTCAAGGAATTGCTCAATGATCGTCGATCGTAACTCCAGCGAATTCCGGCAGTATCTCGATCTCTACGAGAAAGCCCCGTTGCTCGAACTCGGCCGGCTGGCCGACGCCGAGCGCTATCGGCATCATCCCGAGGAGGTCGTCACCTACATCGTCGACCGCAACATCAACTACACCAACGTCTGCGTCGCCGATTGCAAGTTTTGCGCGTTCTACCGCCGGCCGAAGCACGCTGAGGGATACGTGCTGCCCTTCGAGAAAATCGGCGAGAAGATCGACGAGTGTAAGGCAATCGGCGGCGTCCAGATCCTCCTGCAGGGCGGCCACAATCCCTACATCCCGTTCGACTGGTATCTCGAACTGATGCGGTACATCAAGGCCAACCATCCGATCCACATCCACGGCTTCTCGCCGTCCGAGATCGTGTTCTTCAGCGAACGGTTCGGGTTATCAGTGGCGGAGGTCGTTCGGCAACTGAAGGACGCCGGCCTCGACAGCATCCCGGGCGGCGGCGGCGAAATTCTGGTGGACGCCGTCCGGGAGCGGGTCGCCAAGAAGAAGGCCCAAACCGACGAGTGGCTCGGCGTCCAAGAGGAGGCCCACCGGCAGGGGATGAAGACCTCCGTCACCATGATGTACGGCCTCGGGGAATCCAACGCCGACCGGATCGAACACTTGTTCCGGGTCCGCGACGTCCAGAACCGGACCGGCGGGTTCACCGCCTTCATCTGTTGGCCGCTCCAGCCGGACGGCACCGATATGGCCGACCAGCCGAAGACCGACGCCGTCACCTACCTTCGGACCCTCGCCATCAGCCGGATCATTCTGGCCAACGTGCCGAATCTCCAGTCATCGTGGGTCACGATGGGTCTCAAGGTGGGGCAGGTGGCCCTCCGGTTTGGGGCCAATGACTTCGGGAGTCTGATGATGGAAGAGAACGTGGTCTCGGCGGCGGGAACGACCCACAGCGCTACGCTCCGGGAAATGGAGCGGGCCATCAGCGATGCCGGGTATCAGGTCCGCCGGCGACGGCAGGACTACTCCTTCATTGACGAGCTTGCGGCGGTCGGCTAACCGTGGTCCGAATTGGCATCGGATACGATTCCCATCGGTTTGCCGAGGGCCGGCCGTTGATCCTCGCGGGCCAGCGGATTCCCCATCCAGAAGGGCTGGCCGGGCACTCCGACGCCGACGCCGTGGCGCATGCGATCATCGATGCGCTGCTCGGAGCCGCCGCCCTCGGCGACATCGGCACCTTGTTTCCCGATACCGACCCGGCGTGGCGGGACGCCGATTCCATGCGCCTCCTCGACCTCACCAAGGCCCGCTTGGCCGCGGCCGGGTTCACGCCGGCCCAGGTCGACGTCACGGTGATCCTCGAAGGTCCCAAACTCGGTCCGCATAAGTCCGCGATGGCCGAAGCCATCCGCCACGTCCTGGCCTTGCCGGCGGGTCGGGTCAGCATCAAGGCAAAAACCAACGAGGGGATGGGCTTCGTCGGCCGGGGCGAGGGCGTGGCGGTGATGGCGGTGGCCACGGTGGAGAGTTCGTGATCGAAACCCTGTTCCATTCCCTCGCCCAGTGGCCGCCCGCCATCGTCTATGGATTGATCGCCGTCTCCTGCGCCATTGAGAACATCTTTCCGCCGTCCCCGTCGGATATCTTCGTCACGATTGCCGCGTTCCTCTCCCACGATGGCGCCTACCGCCCCCTGGCCATCTTTCTGACCGCGTGGATCGGGAGCCTCATCGGTGCGGTGGCGGTCTACGCAGGCGCGGCCCGATTTTCCGATCGGTTCACCGGCTCGAGAGTCGGACGGTTAATCCTGCCGCCGACGGCCATGGCCTTCCTCCTCAAACAGTACGGGCGCTACGGCGCGGCCGGCTTGTTCGTGACGAGGCTGCTTCCCGGGTTTCGGTCGGTGGTGGCGCCGTTTGCCGGTCTCAACCGGATCGGCCCGGCCCGGTTTCTGATCCCCTCGGCGCTGGCCTCGGCGGTCTGGTTCGGCACCTTGACCTGGATCGGCGCCCGCCTCGGCGACCAGTGGGAAGTCGTGATCCGGGTTCTCAATTCGGTCTATTCCGCGTTAGGCGCCGCCTCCGGCGTCCTCGCGGTCCTTCTCATCATTGGGTTCCTCTGGTGGCGACGGCGACCCCCGGTGGCCTGACCGACGAGCAGTCCCGGCGCTTCACCCTCGAGGGATTCCGGGACTACCTCACCTTGGAGGCCGGGGCCAGCCGCCACACGGTCGACAACTACCTGCGCGATCTTCGACATGTGGTCGGATTTCTGGCGAGCCGGGGCGTCGAGCGGCCGGCCGCGGTCACCCGGACCCACCTGCGGGAGTTCGTGTTCGCCCTGAAGGACACCGGGGCGAGTCCCGCGACGATCCGGCGGCATGTCTCGAGCCTCCACACCTACTTCGGCTTTCTGATCGGGGAAGGGGCCACCACCGAAGATCCGAGCGACCGGCTCGAAACCCCCCGTAAAGGCCGGAAACTCCCGAGCGTACTGTCGGTGCCCGAGATCGACGCCCTGTTGGTCGCCCCGCCGATCGACGATCCGCTCGCCTGGCGGGACCGGACCCTCCTCGAACTCGGCTACGGGGCCGGACTGCGGGTGTCCGAACTCTGCGATCTCCGGCTCGAGGACCTGTATCTCGGCGACCATTTGGTGCG
Organism: Gemmatimonadota bacterium; assembly: GCA_031375485.1. GTDB lineage: Bacteria > Gemmatimonadota > Gemmatimonadetes > Gemmatimonadales > GWC2-71-9 > SHZU01. The sequence continues at coordinate 4,773 of JANMHX010000122.1, forward strand.
GGTCATCGGCAAGGGCGACAAGCAACGGCTGGTGCCGATCGGCCGGAAGGCGATTTCGGTGGTGGCCCTCTATCTCAACTCGATTCGGCCCAAACTCGATCGCGGCAAAACCCGGGGACGGCTGCTGCTCAACTTCCGGGGCCAGCCGCTCAGCCGGGTCGGGGCCTGGGGGGTGGTGAAGCGGACCGCCAAGCGAGCCGGGATCAAGAAGCGAGTCACGCCACACACCCTCCGCCACAGCTTCGCGACCCATCTGCTCGAGGGCGGCGCCGACCTACGGGCGGTGCAGGAGATGCTGGGCCACGCCGACCTCTCGACGACCCAGATTTACACCCATGTCGACCGGGAGTACCTCCGCTCCGTCCACCTCCAGTTTCATCCGCGCGGATAGTTTGAAACCCGGGCTAGTGGGGTTACGTTACAGGTTGTAACATTGGTAGCCGCTCACCTGGAGGTGTCGCATGGACATGAAATGGTACTGGGGCAAAATCGCGTTGAAGGCGGTCGTCATTTTCGGGGTCGGCTACGGGATCGTGAGCGTCGTCAGAGCCACGAAGCACCAGGTGATCCAGGCGGTGGAAACCAGTTCCGACCTGGCCATCACCATCCCGTTGCCGTTTTTGCCTTTCAACGTCGATGGCGTCAAAATGGGAACCTTCCGCCGGATCGTGCTCCATCGCTCGAACCCCGAGACGGTCGAGTCGGTCGATGCCACAGTCCGGATGAGCGATTCCAGCCAGCTTCCGCAACTCCGCGGGTGTACCGTCACGGTCGACGACCCGTCCCGATTGTCCGACAAGAGCTCGTTCCGCTGCGTGACGGCCGACAGCCTGATGACGCCGTTCGGGTCCCTGATCGTCAACACCATGCAGGACGGCGAATGGGCCAAAGCTGCCGAGATTCCCCTGGTCCTCCCGCGGGATGTTGCCCGGCGGCTCCGGGGCCTTGACGTCCAGCACCGGGCTGCCGAACTGGAGGCGGAGCGGTTCCGGGCCATCGGTGACAGCATTCAGAGCTTGGCCCTCGGGCTCCGCAGCGCGGCCTCGGACTCCGTCCGGAATGCCATTGAGGGTGAGATGAAGGCGTTGGAAACGGAGATGCGAACCCTTCGGCGGTCGATGGCGGAGGCGGCGGCGGAGCGGACCGCCGAAGCGCCGGAACCGGCGCCCAAGGCCCCCGACGCCCCGCCGCCGGTTCCAGCGGCGAAGAAGCCCCCCCGGTAGCGGCCGTTAGGTTCGCGACCGGGTTCTGAACCGCTCTCAACGGTGGTAGCCTAAACTATTGCGCAACTAGACCTTACCTATTAGGCCCACGGGTCATCGAGGACGCGGCACGACTTTTGACAACGGTCGGCCGCGTTCTTAGCTTGGAACATGCCCGTTCTCGGTGTCATTCCCGCTCGGTTAGCCTCGACTCGATTGGAGCGGAAGCCGCTTCAACTGTTGGGCGGGCGGCCCCTGATACTCCGGGTCTTTGAACGGGTTCGGAACCTTCCCGGGTTCGACGCCGTCGTCGTAGCCACCGATGCCGCGGAAGTCCGGGCCGTCGTCGAACCCGCCGGCGGGCAGGTGGTCATGACCTCCCCTCACCACGAATCCGGCACCGAGCGGGTGGCCGAGGTTGCCCGCTTGGCTGAATTCAGCCGATTCGACGTGATCGTCAACGTGCAGGGGGATGAGCCGTTTCTGCCCGTAGCCGCCGTTGGGGGCGCCGTCGCCCGGGTCCTCGCGGGCGACGACATCGGGACGGCCGCCGTGCCGCTCCCGGCCTCGGAGGCCGACGACCCGGCCCGCGTAAAAGTGGTCTGCAACGAGCGAGGCCAAGCCCTCTATTTCTCCCGGGCCAGAATCCCGTTCACCGCCGGTCACGGTGACCCGAGCGCCGGGCGCCGGGCGCCGCGGTACTGGCAGCACTTGGGATTATATGCGTACACGAAGCCGGCGTTGGCCCGCTGGGTTGCCGCCTCGCCGACCGATTTGGAACGATGGGAACGCCTGGAACAATTGCGGGCGCTGTACCTGGGAATGACCATCGGGGTGGCACGGCTCGAGGAGCCGGCCCTCCCGGGGATCGACACACCGGATGATTTGGCTCGCGCCGAGCACCATTGGACCGCCACTGTGACGGGGGACTGAAGACCCGATGACCGCTGCGTCTGGAAATACCAAGTACGTGTTCGTCACCGGCGGCGTGGTGTCGTCGCTCGGGAAGGGGATCGCCGCCGCCTCACTCGGCCGGCTCTTGGTCGAACGGGGCCTCAGCGTGACGCTCCAGAAGTTCGATCCATACATCAACGTCGATCCCGGGACGATGTCGCCCTTCCAGCACGGCGAGGTCTACGTCACCGATGACGGAGCGGAAACCGATCTGGACTTGGGCCATTACGAGCGGTTCATCGACCGGTCGTTGTCCCAGCAAAACAACATCACGACCGGCCGGATCTATCAGACGGTCATCACCAAGGAACGCCGGGGCGAGTATCTCGGGTCGACCGTGCAGGTCATTCCGCACATCACCGACGAGATCAAAGCCGCCATTCGGCGGAGCGCGCCGGGCCACGACGTCGTGATTACCGAAATCGGCGGGACGGTCGGTGACATCGAATCGTTGCCGTTTCTCGAGGCCATCCGCCAGTTCCGCCAGGAAGTGGGGCGAGAGAACGCCCTCTTCATGCACTTGACGCTGGTCCCGTGGATCGCCGCCGCCGGCGAGCTCAAGACCAAGCCCACTCAGCATTCAGTGCGGGATCTGATGCAGATCGGGATTCAGCCCGACATTCTCATCTGTCGCAGCGACCATCCGTTGGGCTCGGAGATCAAACGGAAGATCGCCTTGTTCTGCAACGTGGACTTCGGCTGCGTGGTCGAAAGCCCGGATGTCACCTCGATCTACCAAATCCCGCTCAAGTTCCTCGAACAGGGACTGGACCGGGAGGTCTGCGAGCGGCTCCACCTCGAGACCAAGGAACCGGATCTCAAGCCGTGGCGGGACATGGTCGAGAGCATTCTCGAGCCGCCGGCGCGGGTCAAGATTGCGGTGGTCGGGAAGTACACCGACCTCCATGATGCCTACAAATCGGTCCAGGAAGCCCTGCTCCACGCCGGGATCCCGAACCAGGTCGGGGTCGACATCCAGTGGATGTCGAGCGACAAGTTCACCGACGCCAAATCGGCGGGCCAGCTCCTCTCGGGAGTCCACGGTCTGCTGGTGCCGGGCGGCTTCGGCGTCCGAGGCGTCGAAGGGATGGTCGAGGCGGTGCAGTGGGCCCGGGAGAACCGATTGCCGTATTTCGGGATCTGCTTGGGCCTGCAAGTCGCCATCATCGAGTTCGCCCGGAACGTCTGCGGACTCAACGCCAATAGCACCGAATTCGAGCCCGACTGCGAAGTGCCGGTGATTTCCCTGCTGGCGTCCCAACGGAGCGTGAGCGACATGGGGGGTACCATGCGGCTCGGCGCCTACCCCGCACGCCTCCGCGCCGGAAGCCTCGCCGCCGCCGCGTACGGAGCCACCGAAATCAGCGAGCGGCACCGGCACCGCTGGGAAGTCAGCAACGCCTACCGCGATGTCCTCGCGGAGCACGGGATGCGCCTCTCCGGACAGTCACCCGACGGCGGCCTGATCGAGATCATCGAATTGCCCGACAGTCCGTGGCATCTCGGCTGCCAATTCCATCCCGAGCTCAAGTCGCGCCCGACCCGGCCGCACCCGCTGTTCGCCTCGTTCATCGCCGCCGCGCGGAAGCACGCCTTCGGCGAACGCGAGACGCCGATGAGTGTCCGCCAGGAACTGCTCGGCACCCCCAGGTGACCTGGCGCTTTCAGTCCCCGGATTCGCCCTGCCTGATTGCGGGGCCCTGCGTCGTGGAGGATCCTGAGACGATGCTGGCGGTGGCTGAACGGTTGGTCCGGTTGGGCCGCACGCTCCGGATGCCGGTGTGCTTCAAAGCAAGTTTCGACAAAGCCAACCGCTCCCGCGGCGATCTGCCGCGGGGCCCCGGATTGGCGGCCGGCCTCGCGGCCTTGGCCCGCGTCCGCGACGCGTCCGGCCTCCCGATCCTCTCCGACGTCCACGAGGTCGATCAGGTCGCCATGGTGGCGGAGGTGGTCGACGTGCTGCAGGTGCCGGCCTTCCTTTGCCGCCAGACTGACTTGCTCGTAGCCTGCGGACGAACTCGGAAGCCGATCAACATCAAGAAAGGCCAATGGATGGACCCGGCCTCCATGGCGGGCGCGGTCGAGAAAGTCCGCTCGGGCGGGTCCACCGAGGTGGCCACGACCGAACGCGGCACGTTCTTCGGGTACGGCGATCTCGTCGTGGACATGCGGAACTTCGATCGGATGCGAGCCGCCACCGCCGGTCCGGTGCTTTTCGACGCCACCCATTCCGTCCAGCGGCCAGGGCAGGGTGCCGCGGGTTCGAGCGGCGGCGCCCGCGACGCGATTCCCGGTCTCCTGAACGCGGCCGCGGGAGCCGGGGTCGACGGATTCTTCCTCGAAACCCATCCCGATCCGGCCCGGGCCACCAGCGACCGCGAGACCCAGTGGCCGCTCGAGCACCTCGAACCCCTGATCAGCCGAGCGGTCGCGATCTGGCGGACGGCCCGTGGAGCCTAACGTGAATCCCGTCCTGGCCGCCCGGATCCGCCTGCTGGCGCTCGACGTGGACGGCGTCTTGACCGACAATGGGATTTTCGTCGGGCCGATCGACGGCCGACGGGTCGAACTCAAGCGGTTCGACATCCAGGACGGACTTGGCATCCGGCTCTTGCAAGGCACCCCCATCGAGGTCGTCTGGATCAGCGCCCGGGAGTCGGAGGCCACCCGGCTCCGCGCCGAAGAACTCAACATCGGGGCGCTGATCCAAGACAGCGGCGGCCGGAAACTTCCGGCGTTGGCCGCTCTCCTCCGGGCCCGCGGCCTCGATTGGACCGAGGTGGCATTCGTCGGCGACGACCTCGCGGACTTGAGCGTGATGGAGCGGGTCGGCTTGCCGATCGCGGTGGCCAACGCCACCGACGAGATCAAGGCCGTGGCCCAGTGGACGACCAGCCGGTCCGGCGGCCAAGGCGCCGTCCGGGAAGTGATCGAGGCGCTTCTCAAGGCCCGGGGCGAGTGGGCCGCGGTCGTGGCGCGGTACCGGGCCGCCCGGGACGTCGCATGACCTCGGTCCTCGAGGCCGGCCGCCGGGTCCTCCGGTTGGAAGCGGCGGCCGTGGCCCGCGCCGGCGACGCGCTCGGCACCGGCTTTCGCGACGGCGTGGAACTGCTCCGGGCCGCGTCCGGGCGGATCATCGTGTCCGGCATCGGCAAGTCCGGGCTCGTGGCCCGAAAGATCGCGGCCACGTTGACCTCGACGGGGTCGCCCGCCGCGTTTCTCCATCCGACCGACAGCCTCCATGGAGACCTCGGCATCATCGGCCCGGGCGATGCCGCCATTCTGCTCAGCAAGAGCGGCGAGACCGAAGAGCTCTTCGGACTGCTCGACCTCCTCGGACGGAAGACCGTCCCGATAGTCGCGATCACCGGCGGGCTCCAGT
>JANMHX010000131.1:0-10832 GCA_031375485.1 Gemmatimonadota bacterium
GCATCGTCATGATCTCACCGGCCAGGGCTACCACGAATCCGGCGCCGGCGGAAGGATAGACGTCCTTGATCGTGATCCGGAAGCCTTTGGGCCGGCCCAGTTTGGTGGGGTCGTCGGAGAACGAGTACTGAGTCTTGGCGATGCAGACCGGGGTGTTGCCGAGCCCAATGGCATCGCAGAGCGCGATGTTCCGGTCGGCGGCGGCGCTGTAGTCCACGCCGTCGGCGCCGTAGATCTCCTTGGCGATGATTTCGATCTTGGCCTTGATCGGGAGGGCGGTGTCATAGATCGGCTTGAACCGGGCCTTGCCTTCACCGAGCACCTCGAGCACTTCCTTGGCCACGGCTTCCCCGCCCTTGCCCCCCTCGGCCCAGACGTCGGACAGTGCCGCCCGGACGCCCCAGCTCTTGGCCGCGGCCAGCACGGTATTGATCTCGTCCTGGCTGTCGGCCGTGAACCGGTTCAAGGCGATGATGACCGGGAGGCCGTACTTGCCGAGGTTGGTGACGTGGGCTTCGAGATTAACGAGGCCCCGGGTGAGGGCCGCCACGTCCGGGGTGCCCAACTGATCCTTCTTGACCCCGCCGTGCATCTTGAGGGCCCGGACCGTGGCCACGATGACGGCGGCCTCCGGGTTGAGGCCGCCGACCCGGCACTTGATGTCGAGGAACTTCTCCGCCCCGAGATCGGCGCCGAAACCGGCTTCGGTCACCACGATATCACCTAACGACAGACCCAGTTTGGTCGCGACGATCGTGTTGCAACCATGGGCGATGTTCCCGAAGGGGCCGCCGTGGACCAGGGCCGGTCCGCCTTCCAGGGTCTGGACCAGGTTCGGGATGATCGCGTCCTTCAGCAGCAACGTCATGGCGCCCGAGGCCTTGAGGTCGGCGGCGGTGACCGGCTTCTTCTCGCGGGTAAACCCGACCACGATCCGGCCGAGCCGGCGTTCGAGGTCCTGGAGGTCGGTGGCCAGGCAGAGAATGGCCATGACCTCGCTGCCGGGCACGATCACGAATCGCTCTTCGCGCGACGGCCCGCCATTGAGCCCGCCCAACCCGACGACGATCTGGCGGAGCGCCCGGTCGTTCATGTCGATGGTCCGGGGCCAGGTGATCCGGCGGCTGTCGATCCCGAGGGCGTTGCCGTGATGGATATGATTGTCGAGCATGGCCGACAGCAGATTGTGGGCCGAGGTAATGGCGTGGAAGTCCCCGGTAAAGTGGAGATTGATCTCGTCCATCGGGATGACCTGGGCGTAGCCACCGCCCGCCGCCCCGCCTTTGACCCCGAACACCGGGCCTAACGACGGCTCCCGGATGCAGATGACCGCTTTTTGGCCGAGCCGCCGGAGCGCCTGGCCGAGGCCGACGGTCACGGTCGACTTCCCTTCACCGGCCGGGGTCGGGTTGATCCCGGTCACGAGCACCAGGCGTCCCTTGGGTTGCCGGGCCAGGATCGCCTCCGGGGTGATCTTGGCCTTGTACTTCCCGTAGGGCAGGATCTCGTCGGCACTCAACCCGAGTTCGGCGGCCACCTCGGCGATGGGGCGCGGTCGGGCCGCCTGGGCAATCTCGATATCTGAGGGAACACCGGACACGAAGGACCTCCTCTGAAAGTTCAGTGCGGCGACACTCGGGGACCAAAAACCCTGACGGCGTTGGCAACCAGCGTTGCCGCCAGGGTGTCCTCATCTTGGGCCATGATCCCTGCCAGCCGGCGGGCGGTGGCCCGGACGTAGGCCGGCTCGTTGCGCTTCCCGCGAAACGGCACCGGGGCGAGGTACGGGGCGTCAGTTTCCACCAAGAGGCGGTCAAGGGGCACCTCCCGGACGGCGGCGTCGAGTTGCCACGACTTGAAGGTGATCATCCCGCTCAGGCTAATGTAGTGACCCAAGGCGACGGCCCGGGCCAGCAGTCCGCCGCCGCTCGAAAACGAATGCATGATCGCGATCACCCCGGGCTGGTTGGCGAGCACGGCGGCCATGTCGTCGTCGGCGTTCCGGGCGTGGATCACCACGGGTTTCGAGGCGGCCCGGGCAATCTCGAGCTGGGCCTCGAAGGCCGTGCGCTGGAGGTCCCGGGGCGAGTAGTCGTAGTGATAGTCGAGCCCCATCTCGCCCGCCGCGACGACGCGCGGGTCCTCGAGCGCCTCCGCCAGCCACACCCCGAGCTCCGGCGTCCAGCGCTTGGCCTCATGCGGGTGGACACCGGCCGTGGCGGAGAGTGCGGTTGGAAACCGGTCGACGAGGATGCGGGCGCGCTGATACGCCTCCGGCGACTCCCCGATGACGACCGCGTGGGCCACACCCTCCGCGGTCATTCGCGACACCACCTCGTCAACCTCGGCAGCAAAGGCCGGGTCGGCGAGGTGGCAATGCGTGTCGACGAGCGGCGACACGAGCGGTCGGATCGGGGCTCGTCAGCCGACCGGAAGCGTCCGACGATCCGCGACCGGCGCGTTCTTGGCCCCCCGCGGGCTCACGATGCCCTCGCCGATTTTCGGCGGCCACTTGCTCTCGATCCAGAGGAGTACCGGCGCGGCGATGAAGATCGAGGAGAAGGTGCCGGTGAAGACGCCGAAGAACATGACCAACGAGAACGGCCGGATCACCTCGCCGCCGAACACGGCGAGCGCAAGCAGGGTGGCCAAAGTGGTGCCGTGGGTGAGCACGCTCCGGGGCAACGTCTCGTTGATCGACCGGTTCAGGATCGAGCCGAAATCGTCCCGCCGGAATTTGTGGAGATTCTCCCGGGCCCGGTCGAAGATGATGATGGTATCGTTCAGCGAATACCCGACCATCGACAGGAACGCGGCCACCACCACCAGACTCACTTCCAGCTTCATCACCGAGACGAACGCCACGGTCGTCATGACGTCGTGGGCCGTGGCGATGACGGCGGCCAGGCCGAAGCGCCACTCGAACCGGTAGGCTAAGTAGGCCAACACCGCGAAGAACGACAGGAAAATGGCCAGGAACGCCTGGGTCCGGAGTTCACCGCCGACCTTCGGACCAACGGCCTCGGTCCGGGTAATCTCGAAGGTCCCCGCACCAAGGGCTTTCTCGAGGCCGGCCTTAACCGAGGCCGCCGCCGCCTGCGTGTTGTTGGCGTCGGCGTCGGATTCACCGATCCGGGTCCGGACCACGAACTCGCCCGGCTTGCCGAAATCGGACACCTCGGCGCCCGCCAATCCACTGCGGATCTTGTCGACCGTGATGTTGGCGTCGGCTTTGACCTGGAGCAAGGTGCCGCCGGTGAATTCAACACTGTAGTTGATGCCCCGGAACAGGAGGAAGGCCAAACCTACCGCGAGGATCCCGGCGGTGATGCCGTAGGCGTACTTCCGAACCGAGATGAAATCGTAGTTGGCGTCTTTGAACCACCGGATCGAGCCGACCGAGAGGGTCGTGGCATCGGGATTCCGGCCCAACCACCAGAGATAGAAGGTTCGAGTCACGAAGATGGCCGTCAGCATCGAGGCGAAGATGCCGACGATCAGGGTGACCGCAAAACCCTTGACCGGCCCGGTGCCGAACTGGAACAGGAACAAGGCGGTGAGCACGGTACTCAAGTTGGAGTCGATGATGGCCGGCATGGCATGCCGGAAGCCTTCGTCGAGGGAAAGGCGGACCGTCTTGCCGAGCGCCAGCTCCTCGCGGATCCGCTCGAAGATCAGCACGTTGGCGTCAACGGCGATGCCGATGGAGAGGATGAACCCGGCCAACCCGGGCAGGGTCAGCGTGGCTTCGAATACGGAGAGGGCCCCCATGGTGAGCACGGCATAGATGGCGAGCGCGACCACCGCGAAGACCCCGCTCAACGAGTAGTACCCGAGCATGATGAGCACGACGAGGGCGGTGCCGATAATGCCGGCGATCACTCCGTTTCGAATCGAATCCCGGCCCAAGCTGGGCCCGACTTGGCGCTCCTCGATGATCTTGAGCGGGGTCGGCAGCGCACCGGCCCGAAGCGTCAGGGCCAGGTCCTGGGCCTCCTGCAACGACCGCCCGCCGAGCTGAATCCGGCCCTGCCGGTCGATCCGGCTCTGAATGACCGGCGGCCGGCCTTGGACCTCATTATCGAGCAGAATCGCCATGTAGTCGCCCACGTGGCGGCCGGTTTCCTGGCCGAACTTCCGGCCTCCCGGCCGATCGAGCTCGAAGTTGACCTCGGCGCCGTTGGTCAGCGGGTCGACCTGGGCGGTGGCATTGACGAGGCTCGCGCCCGTAATGATCGGCTTGTCTTCGAGCGCGTAGAGGAGCCGATAGCTCGACGTCCCGACGTTCGTCGGCTGGGTGGCCCAGCGGAAATCGACGCTCCGCGGCCAGAGCCGGCGAACCTCCGGAAGGTGGAGCAGGCTGTCGGTGTACCGTTGCGCGCTTTCCTTGACCGCGTACTCGCCGGGCATCGGCTGGACGCCCGCCACCCCGGCCGGTTCGATCAGCGACGCCAACACCCCGCCTTTGACCGTCGTCGTGTCGGCCGCGGCCGCCTTGGTCGAGTCGCCGCCGAGCAGCTCCTGCACGGCCGAGGGCTTCCCGGTGGCTCCGGCTCCGGCCGATGCCGCCGTGATGCCGAGGTCGCGGAGGACCCGGTCCATCGCGGGGATGACCTTGTCGAGGGCCTGGGTCTCATCGGCAATCCGGAACTCGAGGAACGCCGCCCGTTGGACCAACGCCTTGGCGCGGGCGGGGTCCTTGAGCCCGGGCAGCTCGACGACGATCCGGTCGGAGCCGGTCTTTTGAATCAGCGGCTCGAGGACGCCGAATTCGTCGTAGCGCTTCCGGAGCACCGTGAGGGCCAGGTCGAGGTCTTTGCTGGGGTCGGCCGAGACCCGCTCGGACTGGTCGAGCTCGAGGGCGAGGTGCATCCCGCCCTGGAGATCGAGTCCCAGGTTGACGATCGAGCCGGCCTGCGTCTCGGTGGTGGTCTTCCGCTTGTTGTTCCAGAGCGACAAACCGGAGGCCACCAGCAACAGCGCGATGACGATGAACCGATTGCGAAGATTGGTGAACATCGTTCCTACACCACGTTAAAGGTCTGTCGAGTCCCCGAGTGCCGCGCGTGCGGCACGCCGGTCGATTGCCAATTGGGCCCGAAGCGCGTCCAGCGAATCGAACCGCTGGATCGGGCGAAGCGGTGCGACCCATTCGATCCGGATCTCCCGCCCGTACAAATCGCCCTCAAAATCGAACAGATGCGCCTCCAACCACCGGCGGCTATCCCCGACCGTCGGGCGACTGCCCTGATTCATCATCCCGCCGGCGACACCGCCGCCCCACTCCACCCGCACCGCGTAGACCCCGTCGGGGGGCAGCAATTTACTCTCGGGCGGCGCCAGGTTCACCGTCGGGACGCCGATGGTTCGGCCCCGCTGGGCTCCCCGCTCCACCCGTCCGCTCACCCGATACGGCCGGCCCAAGCCGCGGGCCGCTTCGGCAAAGTGTCCCGCCTCGATCGCGTTCCGGATCGCGCTGCTGGAGATGACCTTCCCGCCATCCGCCACCGGATCAATCGCATCGACCCGGAATCCGTACCGGGTCCCGAGCGCCTCCAACGTGGCCAAATCGCCGGACCGGCCCCGGCCGAATCCGTGATCATGCCCAACCACCAACTCGGCCATCTGGCACTGGTCGAGCAACACCGACCGGACGAAGGCTTCCGGTTCGAGCAGAGCCAGAGCCCGGTCGAATCGAAGCACCACCAAGTAGTCGAGCTCGGTCTCCGCCAACGCGGCCGCCCGCTCGGCCACCGTGGTGAGCCGCCGCGGCGCCAGCTCCGGCCGGAGCACCGCGAGCGGATGAGGCTCGAACGTGACCAGGACACTGGCCCGGTTGGCCGCCCGCGCCCTCGCGACCAAGTCCTCCAGCACCGCCCGGTGGCCCCGATGGACGCCGTCGAAGGTCCCGACCGTCACCACGGTGCCGTTCGGCAGATTCGGGAGCCGGCTCATCCGGCCATCACGATCGTTGGCTGCCACGCCCCGTCCGTTGCCGTGCCGATCGCCACCAGCCGGCCGTCGAGCACCAACGCGGCAGACCCGCTACCCGTCGATTCCCCAACCCGTTGACCCCGGCGGAGCCGCTCCGCCTCGGCCGGCGAGACCGAGACCCGCGGCATCTCCGCGAGGAGATCCAACGGCGCGATCAGCGGTTCGGTCCCGGTCAACGACGCCAGCGGAATTGCTTGGCCCACGTCGAACCGGCCGACCGATTCCCGTCGGAGTTCGGCCAAATGGCCGCCCGTCCCCAAGGCTTCGCCCAAGTCACGGGCCATGGCCCGGAGGTACGTGCCCGGACCCACCACCGCCCGCCAGGAGACCACCGGCGGGGCATACTCGACCAGCGTGACCCGGTCGATCTCAACCGTGGCCGTCTTGAGCTCGACCGCCTGCCCCCGCCGGGCCAACGCGTAGCTTCGGACCCCGTCGACCTTCTTGGCCGAAAACGCCGGCGGTCGTTGCTCGACCGACCCGACGAACCGCTGGAGCGCGGCCTCGACCGCGGCGCGGTCCGGCCATGTGCCGCTCCAGGCCTCGCCGATTCGCTCGCCCATCCGGTCGTCGGTGGCGGTGGCGAAGCCGAGCCGGGCGGTGGCCAGATACGTTTTCCGCTCCGCCTCGACGAACCGGGCCAGTCGGGTGGCTCCGCCTAACACGACCACCAACAACCCCGTGGCGAACGGATCGAGCGTTCCCGTGTGCCCGACCGCCTTGGTCTTGAACCGGCGGCGCACGCCGGCCACGACATCGTGCGAGGTCATCCCGGCCGGCTTGTCGATCAAGAGGCCACCCGTCAGGGCGCCTCCTCCCCCCGCTTGAGGGCGCCGAGGATCGCCTCGATCTTGGCGGCGTGCTCCTGGCCCCGGTCGGCCACGAAGGTCAGCTGCGGGGTAATCCGGGTGGACAACGCGCTCGCCACCTTCGAGCGGAGAAATCCGGCCGCTCGCCCCAGCCCTTCGAGCGCCGCGTCTCGCTCCGCCTCGTCACCCCGGACCGTCACCAGAATTCTGGCATATGACAGGTCCGGGCTCACTTCGATCCCGGTGATCGTGACCGTCTGAATCCGCGGATCGCGGATCTCGCGGAGCAGCGCCTCGGCGACGACCTGGCGAATCACCTCCGCCACCTGATCCGGCCGGCGCTTCGACGACGGAGACGAGCGTGCCACCGGGTGCGCCTAACCGGCCGCGCTGACCGGCGGGCTCGCCAGGGTCCGCTTCACCTCGTCGACCCGGAACGCTTCGATCCGGTCGCCGACTTTCACGTCGTTGAAGTTCTCGACGCCGATCCCGCACTCGAGACCTTCCTTGACTTCCTTGACGTCGTCCTTGAACCGCTTCAGGCTCGACATCGTCCCGGTGTACACCGCCTTGCCGTCCCGCACCACGCGCACCTTGGCGGTGCGAACGATGGTGCCCGAGCGGACCATGCTGCCGGCGATCGTGCCGATCTTGGTGACCTTGAACAGCTCCAGCACTTCCGCCTCGCCGAGGATGGTTTCCTTCTCCTCCGGCTTGAGGAGGCCTTCGAGGGCGTTCTTCACGTCTTCGACGGCTTCGTAAATGATCCGGTAGGTCCGGACGTCGACCTGCTCCTGCTCCGCTAACTGACGGGCATTGGCGTCGGGCCGGACGTGGAAGCCGAGGATGATGCTGCCCGAGGCCTTGGCGAGGAGCACGTCACTGCCCGTGATCGCGCCGACCCCACGGTGGACGATATCGACCCGGACTTCGCTGGTCGACAATTGGGCCAAGGCGTCCGCCAGGGCTTCGGCCGGACCGCCTTGGTCGGCTTTGATGATGATCCGGAGCTGGGTGACCTGGCCGGCCTTGAGCTGCCGGCTGATATCCTCGAGCGAAGCGCCGCGCTGGCTCCGCCGGTTCTGGGCCTCGCGATCGAGCCGCTGCCGTTTCTGGGCGATGTCGCGGGCTTCGACCGCATCCGCCACACTCAAGAAGACGTCGCCAGCCGCCGGCACGCCCTCGAACCCGAGGACCCGCACCGGAATCGACGGACCGGCTTCCTTGACGGTCTTGCCGCGCTCGTCGGTCAACGCCCGAACCCGGCCGGAGAACTTGCCGCAGATGAAGTTGTCGCCGACCCGAAGGGTACCGCGCTGGACCAGCACGGTGGCCAACGGGCCCTTGCCCGGATCGAGGGTGGCTTCGAGAACCGCCCCGGTGGCCCGGGCGTCGGAATTGGCCTTGAGGTCGAGGATTTCCGCTTGGAGCAGGACCTGCTCGAGCAGGTGATCGACCCCGGTGCCCTTCTTGGCCGAAATCGGCGCCGAGAGCACGTTCCCGCCGAACTCTTCCAGCACCACGTTGTGTTGCAGCAGGTCTTGCTTGACCTTCTGCACGTTGGCGGTCGGGAGATCGACCTTGTTGATGGCCACGATCATCGGCACGCCGGCATTCTTCGCGTGGCTGATCGCTTCGATCGTTTGGGGCATGACTTGGTCATCAGCGGCAATGACCAACACCACGATATCGGTCACCTGGGCGCCGCGGGCCCGCATGGCGGTAAAGGCTTCGTGACCCGGGGTGTCCAGGAAGGTGATGGTCTTCTTCCCGTCGGCGAGCGTGACGTGATAGGCCCCGATGTGCTGGGTAATGCCACCCGCCTCGCCGGCCACGACGTTGGCTTTCCGGACGTAGTCGAGCAACGACGTCTTACCGTGGTCGACGTGACCCATGATCGTGACCACCGGCGGCCGGGACGTGAGTTGGTCGGCCGTGTCAACCGCTGGGGTCGAGGCCTCGGCGGCGTAATCTTCTTCCTTGGTGGCCTGGAACCCGAACTCCGACGCGATCATTTCGATCTGGTCGAAGTCGAGCCGCTGGTTCACCGTGACCATCATGCCCATTTCTTTGAACGCGAACTGGACGATCTGGGTGGCCGGAATCTTCATGGCATCGGCCAACTCGGAGACCGAGACGAACTCGTTGACCCGAATCCGGGTCTTTTCGCGTTCCCGCTCCTCGGCGCTCTTGGTGGCCAACATGTCCCGATAACTGGGCTCGTCGGCCCGGCGCTTCCGCGGACCGCCCTTCATCCCGGCGAGCGTCTTCAGGATGTTGGCTTGGACCTGATCCTGGTCGACGTAATTCTTCCGGGTCTTCTTCCCTTTCTTGCGATTGCCCTGGGCCGACCGGGCCGGTGCGTCCGGTCCGAAGGTCCGAGCCGCTGGGGCACCCGGTGCGCCGGGACGGCCCGGAGGCGCGCCCCGTCCCGGGGGGCCGCCACGGCTCGGCGGACCACCGCGCCCCGGCGGACCGCCTGGACGAGGAGCCCCCGGTCGGGGAGGACCGCCGGGACGGGTGAACTGCCCGGGCCGGTTCGCTGAACCCGGCGGGCCGCTCCGGGGCGCGCCCCGATCACCCTGGGGCCGATCGCGGTTCGGGCCGCCGGTGGAACTGAACACAGGCCGTGGCCCAGCCGGCGGCCGGGTAACGCGCGGTGGGACAAAGGGCCGTCGAGGCGGCGCGTTCGGATCGAGCGCCTGCACCGATACCGGCGGTAGCCGGGGCGGAATTGGCGGCAACGGAGGGGCAACCGCCCGCGGGGGCGGCGGGGGCGGCGGCGGCTCGACCGGTTCCGGCTCGGCGGCCGGCTCGTCCGCTGACGGCGGCGCCGGCTCCTTGAACAGAGCCTTGGCCCGCTCCTGAATCGAGACCACGGGCGCCGGCGGCGCCGCCGGGGTGTCGATCCGCTCGAACAGGATTGGCTTCTCGAGGTCGAGGATCGCGTCATGCGCGGCCTTCTCGGCCTCCGCGACGGCTTCCGATTCGGCCACCTCGGCCGCGGTGCGGCGGCGCTTCGCCGGCTTCACCTCCGGCGAGACCGGGGCCTCGGCGGCCGCGGGCGCAGCTTCAGCGGCCGCCTTGGTGGTCCGCCGCTTCGGCTTCTTCGGCTCATCCGGGGCCGTGGCCTGCTTCCGCTTCTCCCGTTCCCAGCGGAGGCGGACCGCGGCCACTTGCGCGTCGTCGAGCGGCTGCAACGGGCCGCGGGCGACCACATGCATGTCTTTGAGCAGCGTCATCAGCTGCTCAGTCGGAACTCCGAACTCACCGGCTAAATCCTGGACTTTCGTCTTGACCACTAGGCCTCCGTCGAACCCTGCCCACGCGCGAACCGGATAATGCCGTCCGCCAACGCCGAATCGCGTACCCCGGCAACCATCACCGGGGGCTTGCCCAGTCGGGCTCCCATT
Organism: Gemmatimonadota bacterium; assembly: GCA_031375485.1. Taxonomy (GTDB): domain Bacteria; phylum Gemmatimonadota; class Gemmatimonadetes; order Gemmatimonadales; family GWC2-71-9; genus SHZU01. The sequence continues at coordinate 10,217 of JANMHX010000131.1, forward strand.
TCCTGTGCAACCGGGCCCGCCACTTGGGGGACCCCCCGCGCCGTGGCCAACCGGGCGGCCTTCTCGAGCGCCCGTTGACTGGCGTCGCTTGCGACCACGATGCAGCGGCACTCGTTCGCCTGGAGCGCCCGCCGCACCGCCTCCACCCCAACAATCACATGACCCGCCTTGAGACCGATCCCAAGCAGGCCGGTCAGATCGCTCATTAGCTCTTCGCCGCGTCCTCGCCCGGTTCGTCCGCCGTCAAGTCGGCCAGGAAGGCCAACAATTGCTCGGCCGCCTCCGGCGTGACTCCTTCGATCTTGAGGAGATCAGCCCGCTCGAGATCGAGCACGTCGTTCAGCGTCCGGAAGCCGGCGCCATCGAGTCTCGTGACCAAGTCTGGCGAGAGACCCTTCAGTTCCGACAGTTGGATCTGCGTCACGATCTCGTCACCAAGCGGTTCCGGCGCGAACAGCGGCCCTTCCCCGCCCCGCTCAAGCCACTCGCGGCTCGAGTACAGGTCGATCTTCCACCCGGTCAACTCCGACGCCAAGCGAACATTCTGGCCGTTCTTCCCGATCGCGAGCGACAACTGGTCCTCGTCTACGACCGCCTGGATCGTCTTGCTTTCCGG
>JANMHX010000136.1:0-11229 GCA_031375485.1 Gemmatimonadota bacterium
CGGGGGCGGCGCGGCCGGGGCCGCCGGCATGGCATGCATCGGCATCATGGCCATCCCGGCCGGGGCCGCGAAGCCGTTCGGGGTGCGGGTCAGCACGACCCCGGTCCCGAACCAGCCCTTCAGCTCGATCGAGCCCACTTCCGGCGTTTCCCGGAGCAAGTCGACCAACCGCCGGACGTCCTTGATGTCGATCCCCTTGATCCCGGGAACCTTCTCGAACACTGCAGCGAGTGCCTTGATCTCTTCAGGATTCATCGGTTACCGACGGCGCATTTTAGGTCAATTCCATTAGATCGGTTTTGCCGTCGGACAGGCAGACGGCCTGGTGCTCGAGCAAAACCACGTCGTCCTCGATCCGGACGCCCCCCCAACCTTCAAAATAGACCCCTGGCTCGACTGTGACCACCGCCCCCACCGGCAGGAGGGCCTCGCTGGTCTGGGAAAGTCGCGGGGCTTCATGCACTTCGAGCCCGAGCCCGTGACCCAAAGAGTGCCCGAAAGCCTCTCCCAGCCCGGCCTGCGCGATGGGGTCGCGAGCCAGGGAATCGGCCTCCCGGCCGGTTAGCCCGGCCCTGAGCCCATCCCGGGCCCGCATTTGGGCCTTCTGGACGACCTCGTAGACCCGCTTCTGGCGTTCGTCGGCCCGGGCCCCGACCACGAACGTCCGGGTGATGTCGGAACAATACCCGCCCACCTGGGCCCCGAAATCCATGACCAGGAAGTCGCCCGCTTGGATCGGCCGCCGGGTCGAACGGGCATGGGGCAACGCACTCCGGGGCCCCGAGGCCACAATCGACTGAAACGGGTGCCATTCGCTCCCCCGGCGACGGAGTTCGGCCTCCAAGTCAGCCGCGACGTCGAGCTCGGTGCGCCCCACCCGGATTCCTGATTCGACCGCGGCCAGGGCCTCGGTTGCCAGCCGAGCCGCCTCGCCAATCGCGGCAATCTCGGCCTCATCCTTGGTGGTCCGGAGGTGCTCGACCACGTTGCTCACCGGAACCAGTTCGAGCCCCGCGGGCTTCAGCTGATCGACGTCAGCCAGCGTGGTCCGGGCCCGGTCGATCCCAACCCGGGTGATCCGCTGAGCCGCCAGAGCCTGCCGGAGCCCGTCCCACAGATTGGACCGTTCAATCCGGAGGTCGACCCCCGAACCGATTTCCGCGGGGGCCTGGGTCGCATACCGAAAATCCGTCACCAACACGACCCGGTCCTCGGTCATCAGCAATTGCGCCGAGGTCCCGGAAAACCCCGTGAGGTATCGGATGTTGGCGGGCCCGGTCACGATCATCGCCCCGAGCCCGAGGTCCGCCAATCCCTTCCGGAGCCCCGCCTGCCGCCGTTCCGTGCCGTTAGGCATCCGGCAACCGGGCCGCCAAGGCCCGGAGGCCGAGCAGGTAGCTCTGGGGCCCGAAGCCGGCGATCACCCCGAGCGCGAGGTCGGCCACCACCGAGTGCCGTCGCGCCTCATCCCGGGCAAACGGATTCGAGAGATGGACTTCGACGAACCGGGTCCGGACCGCGAGCAACGCGTCTCGAATGGCGAGACTGGTGTGGGTATAGGCCCCCGGATTCAGGATCAGCCCGTCCGCCCGGCCCGGCAGCGATTGGATCTGATCGATCAGGGCGCCCTCATGGTTGCTCTGAAACCACTCGATTGCGATCCCGAGGTGCGCCGCCTCGACCCGGACGAGTGACTCCACTTGGTCGAGGGTGGCCCGGCCGTAGATCGCCGGCTCCCGGGTGCCCAGCAAGTTCAGATTGGGTCCGTTGAGGACGGTGATCCGCATTACCGGCGGAGCCCTTTCAGCCAGCCGGTGAAGCTCTCGAGGTCATCGCCTGGGGCCAGCTCGTCGGGTCCGGGCAGAATCCCGGCCGTCGCGGCCTCGGCGCCCGGCTCTTCCGCGTAGAACTCATCGAAGCTGGGCCCCACCTCCGCCCCCGTGGGCTCCCGTTGGGCCCGCCGGTCCTCGCCGAACACCGCTCCCAGACTCAAGCCCGGCGGCAGTTTGGCCTCGGGCGCCCTCGGCCGAGTGGCCGAGAGGAGTTGCTCGAAGAAGGACCGCACCGAGGTGCCCCCGGTTAGGACGGCGGCAAAGCCTGGCAGGGACAAAGCCCCCGCCGGCTTGAGCTCGGCCTCGAGACGCCCGATCGCTTCCCGAATTCGCTGGTCATCTGGGCTTCGGCCGACCAGTTGGCTGTAGACCGCGAGGGCGAGTTCCCGGTGTCCCTGACGGAGGAAGATCTCCGCCATGGTTTCGGTGACGACGAGGTCCGGCTCCGCTTCCACCCCGGTGACGGCCGCTCGATCGTCGGCATCGAGCGACTCGGCGACCTCCGTCTCGGTATCGGTATCGGCCTCGGCTGGAGCTTCGGCCTCGACCTGGACCTCTGCCTTGGCGTCCGGCGGAGCGGCGGCCACCACCTGGACCGGCTCGACTGGGGAGGCCGGCGCGGCCGGGGTCAGTGCCGAGTTGGCCACCAGCAGCGACTCGGAGTCGCCGGGTTGTTGGTACTCGGTCGACGACGCGGAAAAGAGCTCGATCGGATCGTACCGGAGCACCTGGATCTGGTCCGAAGAATCGTCGACGATCTCGGCCCGGGGGAGGGCGTCGTCGCCCAAAATGCTCGAGGCAGGCACGACCTCGGCCACCTCGAGGGATGGCGGCGCCGCCGGCTCGGGCTCCGGCTCCACCACCGGTTCGGGTACCGCCGGCGTCGAGCCGCCCAGCGCCGAGCGGACCCGATCCCACTGGGACCGGGCCTCCTCGTTGTTGCGATCGAAATCGAGCAACTTCTCCAACCGCCGGGACGCGTCGGCGTAGCGCCCAGCCCGCTCGGCAATCTCCGCCAGGCCCTTCAAGGCAATCCCGTTTTCCGGATCGAGATCGAGCACCCGGCCGAAGGAGGCCTCCGCGGCCGCATCGGACCCGGAGTCGACCCAGCAGCGACCGCGAACGATGTGGGCCGGCACATAATTCGGATGGTGGGCCAGACCGGCCTCGAGCAGTTCCAGAGCCTCGGGCAACATCCCTTCCTTCCGGTACGCCTCGGCCAACGGCGCGAAGGTCAGCCCGAGCCGGTTTTCTTGCCACCGGCGTTGCAGCTTCTCGATTTCCCGGGATGGCGCCATAGGTTTTGCTGCCTTATGCGCTAAGTTGTTGCGGCATTTGAGGTAACATTAGTACTTCGGAACCTGACCTGTCAATCGCCAACCCAACCCGGCGGCTTGAGCAACACCCCGACGCAGGTTACCTTTTCCGGCTCCCCAGGTGTGGTTTTTCTCGGAGCGTATCGCCCCATGATGCAAGCATTTCGAAACGCCGCGAAGCCAGTCATCTTCGTCGTGACTATCTCGTTCTTTGCCTGGCTCGTGTTTGACTTGAGTGGGCTTGGCTCCGGCACCGGGAGCATCTTTGCGTCCCGATCGGTTGGGAAGGTCAACGGCCGCTCGGTCGATGTCCGGGCCTTTGACCAGCGGGTTCAGAACGTGATGTCCCAGCAGCAGCAGCAGGGGGCCTCGCTCGGACTCGACCAGATCCAGGAGATTCGCAATCAGGTCTGGGACGAATCCATCCGGGACGTCCTGCTGAAGGCTGAGTACAAGAAACGGGGCCTGTCGGTCTCGTCCGACGAAGTGGCCGACGCGATCCGGAACATCCCGCTGCCGGACCTTCAGCAGGTTGCGACCTTCCAGACCAACGGACAATTCGACGTCGAGAAATACCAGCGCTGGCTCGCATCCGCTGAGGGCCAGCAGTATGTGCCCGGTCTCGAAGCCCAATACCGCGACCAACTCCTCCAGGCCAAGCTGTTCCGTTCGGTGGTGTCGGACGTCTTCATCTCCGACGCGACCCTCTGGGAGCGGTACCGCGACGAGCGAGAGCAGACCAAAGTCGGTATGGTCCGGATCGACCCGGCCACGACCGTCACCGATCAAAGCGCCCCGGTCACCGCGCAAGAGGCCGAGGCCTACTACGGACAGAACAAAGATGAGTTCAAGCGCGAGAAGAGCGCCTTCCTGAGCTACCTCTACGTGCCGCGAACCACGATTGCCTCCGACACCGCGGCCGCCATGGCCCGGGCGCTCGCGGCCCGCGACGAGATCACCAAGGGCGCTCCATTCGACGAAGTGGCCCGCCGGGAGTCGTCGGACAGCCTGAGCGCCGCCAAGGGTGGCGACCTCGGCCCGATGAAGCGAACCGATCTCGTGGCGTCCGTGGCCACGGCCGCGGCCACGCTGCCGCTCAACACCGTGTCCGCGCCGGTGCTCAGTCAACTTGGGTACCACCTCATCAAGGTGGAGAGCCGCACCGGCGACTCGGTCCGGGCCCGCCACATCGTGATCCCCATCGAGGTCACCGGGGCCCATCGGGACCAACTCGACAAGATCGCCGATTCCTTGGAGCTTCTGGCGGCCGAGAAACTCGATCCGGCGGCCATCGATACGACCGCCCGGGCGCTTGGTCTCACCCTCCGCCACGTCGGCCCGGTGACCGAGGGATCCCGGGTGTTCGTCCCGGAAGGCGGGCAGGTGCCCGATGCCGGGGTCTGGGCCTTCCAGGCCAAGCCGGGCGAACACAGTCAGATCATCGAAGCGCCGAACGCGTTCTACATCTTCCGGCTCGACAGCACCGAGAAGGCGGGCGTGCCCCCCCTGTCCGTCGTCAAAGCCGCCGTCGAGGCCAAGGTCCGGACCGGCAAGAAGACCGCGGAAGCCAAGCGGATGGCCGAGAATCTGGCGAAGCAAGTCGCGGGCGGCACCGGTTTGGCCAAGGCGGCCAAGAGCATGGGCTTCGAATACCGCGAAATGGGGCCATTCGCCCGGCTGACGTCGCCGCTCGGGGCGCCGACCCTGATCGGGACGGCGTTCGCTTTGAAGCAGGGAGAGATCGGCGGCCCGGTGACCCTGAGTGCCGCGACCGGGGATGCGGGCGTCTACCTGTTCGAGGGTCTCGGGATTACGCCCGCGGATTCGGCCGACTTCGTGAAAAACCTGCCCTCGATTCGCCAGCAGGCACTGCAGGCGGCCAAGCGGAGCCGGGTGCAGGCATTTCTGGCGGCCCTCCGGGAGTCGGCCAAAGTGGTGGACCGCCGGTCGGAGATCTACAAGACGGCGGCGCAAACCACCGCGGCGTTGCCGGCGTCGCGCTAGCGATCGGTCCGGCCGGGCCGGGTTCGAACGCCAAACGGGGCGGCCACACTGTGGTCGCCCCGTTTTCGTTCCCTGCCGCCCGCTGCCGGTTACTGCGAGAGCCGCTTGGGCTCGCTCGAGGTCGGCGGTTGCGCCGGCGCATCGAGTTGGCGGGACGGGGCCGCTCGATCATCGGTGCCGCTGGTCACGGCGTCCGCGGTGTCGGAGAGGCTCCGCTTGAATTCGCGGATTCCCTTCCCGAGCGACTGGCCGATTTCGGGGAGCCGCTTGGCGCCGAAGACCAACAACGCAATCAGGCCGAGGACGAGAATTTCCGTAAAGCCGATATTCGAAAACATGGGGGAACCTCCAGCTAGAAAAGCGACCGAGCAACTAAATACGCGATCAGCACGCCAAGCACACTCAGCAGCGACACCTCGACCCCAACTGGGCCGAGGGTGAAGTCTAGCACCAGGAGCTTCATGGTGACAGGTCCGAACTCGCCCCGGGCCGCGGTCGTAAAGAAGGCCCGGGCCGGGCTTTCCGGGAGCACCCGGCTCAAGAAGGCCTGGAGGAAACCGCCTAACAGGAAGCCAGTCACGAGGATGGCGACATAGAAGCGGGGCCGACGGGGTCCGGATTTCATGGCCTATTTTCGGCGTTCCATGACGAAGGTAACAGCGGCTCGGAGCAACTCACGATCGGGACCCGGCGCCAGGCATTCGAGTTCCCGGGCCGCTTCGTCCGCCAAGCGCTGGGCCCGGCCCCTGGCGTATTCGAGCCCGCCGGCGGTTCGAACGTGCTCGACCACCCGAGCCACTTGTTCGGGCGTGGGATCCGGGGCGGCCATGAGGGCGTTGACATCGCTGCGTTGCGGCCCGGTCAGCTTCGGCAGAACATGGATCAACGGCAGGGTCACCTTGTGCTCCCTGAGATCGTGCCCGGTCGGCTTGCCGGTCACCGCTTCGACTTCGGTAAAATCGAGGAGATCGTCGATGATCTGAAAGGCCATGCCGAGCGCATTTCCGAACCGGGCCATCGCCGCGCGTACCGGAGGGGACGCCCGAAGGGCTCCGCACTCACACGCCCCCGAGATCAAGGACGCCGTCTTGGCCCGAATCAGGAGATCATAGCTCTCTTCGCTGAACGTCAGCGGGTCGTGGGCCAGCAACTGGCGCATCTCCCCAATGGTCATCTCGTTGGTGACCCGGCCCAAGACTTCGAGGGGCTTGAGGTCGGCGAGGTTGACCAGCTCGATCACCGCCCGCGAATACAAGTAATCGCCCATGATCACCGACACCTGGTGACTGAAGAGCGAGTTGATGGTCGGCATCCCCCGGCGGAGCACGGAGTGATCAACCGAGTCGTCGTGGACCAAGGTCGCGAGGTGAATCAACTCGACGACGGCGGCCAGCCGCACCCCCCGGTCATCGAGCGAGCCGGTGGCCCGGTTGACGAGGAAGAGCAGCGTCGGGCGAAACATCTTGCCCTGCATCCGCAAGAGATGCGAATTGACGTCCCCGATGAGCGCAAAGTCGGCGGCGATCGCCCGGCCGATCTGGGTCCGGACTCCCTCAAGATCCTCGTGCAGATCGGCCTGAAGATCGGCCAGCGACACCACGCTCGCGCTCGTGGTCATGACGTCCCCATGGTCAGACGCTGGACCCGGTCGCCGACGTCGAGCAGCCGGATGTCGACCGCGAGGGCCCGCTCGTAGTACCGGAGCGCCTCCTCGAACCGGCGTTGCGATTCGAGCGCCCGCCCCAGCCAGTAGATCAACCCGATCTTGTCCTCGTCGCCCCCGGACAGACTGTCGATCGCCCGCCGAAGCACCGCCTCGGCGATCGCGAACCGGCCCTTATCGTAGAACGAGATCCCCAGCTGTTCGGACGTCTTGAGCCGTCCCTCCGGAGCCCGGAGTGCCTTCTGGAATTGGGCAATCGCCTCGTCGAGGAGACCCATCTCCTTGAAGGCGATCCCCAGGTCGTAGTGGGCCTGAAAGTCTTCGGCGTCGATGTTCTCATCGATGCCGCGTTTGAACTGCTCCAGGGCTTCGTGGAACGCCGCGTCCTCGTCTTCGATCGGCGCCTGCTGGCCGACCCGAATCCGGGTATCGCGCGACAACGGCTCGTCGAAGATCAAGCTGCCGAGGTCGATGAATGACGACGGCGGTGGCGGCGGCGGCGGCGCCGGCCGGGCGTCGGCTTTCGCGGCTTCCAGCGAGGAAATGGCCGCCCGGGCGGTCGGGTTCTCCGCGTCGTGCTCGAGCACCCGCCGGTAGACGTTGAGGGCGTGATCAACCCCACCACCCCGGAGCAAGGCGGCCGCGAGTCCGAGATAGGAGCCGACCATGGCATCCCGATCGCCGGCCCGATACGCGAGTTCAACCCGTTTCTGGTACCGGAAGATGACGTCGGGCTCGAGCTGAATCAGCTCTTCCGCCGTCCGGACCGCCTCGGGGAGCCGGCCGGTGGCCTCGAGCTGGCGAAGGGCCTCCTCGAGCGCGCCGATCCCCCCGGCGCGGTCGCCGATCTCGAAGAGGACCCGGGCCCGGTCCCGGGCATAGGCCGCCACGTCGCTGACGGACAGCTCCGCCTCGGGTGGCGGCTCAAGCCCGGCGCCCGGGTCGGACTCGGAGTCGACCGGGATGAAAACCAGGCCGTCCGCCACCGCGGTGCCTCCGTGGTGCGGGGCGTCATCCTCGAGGGCGATCGTGTCCGGCACGAAGTCGTCCGCCGCTTCGAACGAGGCCTCGATCACATCGACATTCGGAAATGCGTCGATGTCGAAGGGGTCGGCGTCCGTCTCCTCGAGATTGACCGGCGTCACCCCGAACGGCGACTCGGTGAGCAGCCTCGGCACCAATTCGTCTTCGTCGGCGACGGACTCCCGGATGAACTCGAGACCGTCGATGACCCCCCCGGTGTCCTGGCGCCATTCGTCATCGGACCCGTTGTTCAGCAGCTCCAGCCCATCGACCGGCCCGGTCGGCTCCGAAGGCCGATCGTAGCTGGCCCCAAGATCGAGAAACACCAGCCCATCGCCGCCGGCCCCCGGGCGATAGGGCGAGGGGAGACTCGCTCCGGGATTGGCCGCCGAGCCGTTGGCGTCGGACTCCAGGGTCTCGATCCGTTTCCGGGTGGCCTGGGAACCGGCAGCGCTGCCTCGCGCCTCGAGTTCCGTGGCCAGGCGCTCGAACTGCTCCCCGGCCTCTTCGTTGCGTGAGGCGGCACGGAGCAACTCGACCAGCATCGGACCGATATCGGGATTCCCGACGAACTGTTCGGCAAACGAATTGACCGCCGAGAGCGCCTCCTCGCGATGATGGAGGGCATCCATCCGCTCGAGGTACTCCACCAGATTGCGCTTGGCGTCGCTGACGAAATTCTTCCGGGCGTTGAGCTGGGCCAACCGCAGGTAGGTACTGGTCCGCCCGGGATTGGCTCGGAGGATCTTACTGCACAACGCGATCGCGTTATTGAAGAACCCTTGCTCGGTGTAGAGGTCGGAGGCCTGCTCGTAGGCGCGGATCGCGGCCCCGGAGTCGCCCCCGCGCATCTCGAGATCGCCAATCCGGTTGTAGAGCGACGGGTCAGGCACCCCTTCGCCGGACTCTTCGAACTCCCGGAGCGCTTTCTTATACACGTCAATGGCGGGACGCCACTGGCCGCTTTGCTCGTATTTGCGCGCCGACTCTTTGAGCTTGTCGAGGTTCATCCGACTCGCGAGTAAGGGGGGCCGAGTGGCACGAATCGCACTAGGCGCGTCAACATCTTGTCGCGGCGTAAGATAGGGCCGCTGGAACGGGCCAGGCAAGGCGGGTGGTCGGGGGTCCCGCCACGCCGGTTGGCCTGCAGGGTCCGGGCCACCCGCCCCCGGGGACCGTTTGGACCTACCGCCGCTCCGACTGGATGGTGTTCTGGCGGTAGTCGAACTTGATATCCGGCAGATCGATCAGGGTCACCAGGAATGAAAACTGGAAGTTGCCGTTCGGGCTTCGCAGGAAGGAAAAGGTCGCCCGCCAATCGTGCAGGTCGCGGGTCAAGTTGAGCTGTTGGGACTCGAATTTCTTGTTGGTCACGTCGTACTGGGTGTTCCAACTGACCTGCCAGAACTGGGTTGGGGCGAAGCTGGTATTGAGCGACAAGTTGCTCCGGTTCGGCGTCCGCAACGCCGCCGTCGGAGCCACGGGCCGGTTCCTGGCAATGGTCAAGTTCACATTGGCGTTGAAGCCCCGCTGGCCTCGGGCGTAGTTCTGGTTCGAGGTAAAGCCGGTGCCCCGCCGGAGGTCGTCGATCCCGCCAAAAGGCGACTGACCGGGCACGGTGGGAGCCCGGGTCGGCTGGGCGGTCTCCTTCGTCGCCGGTTCCGTGGTCAGGCCGAGCAACCGGCCGATCGACTTGAACGTGCCGTCGGTCAGGGAAAAACTCGCCGTCACCCCGGACAGGAACGGGCTGAATCGGGCGGTGTCGCTGTCGAACTGGCCGATAAAAAGGTCGTGGGATAGCGCCAAGTTGAGACCCGGCACCAGATCACTGAGCAGGCTGTTGGTCAGGGAGCCGCTGCCCCAGCCGGTCCGGCCGGGTTGTTTGGCCTTCTCGAAATCGTACGACAGGCCGCTGGTGCTGATGCTCAGGATCCGAATCTTCTTGACCGCCACGTCGGTCGTGTCACCGGCCGGGCGCTTCGACTTGCCCTCGAAATTCTGACTCAGGGTCAGGTTGAGGTTCTGGCTCGGAATGCTCTTCAGCACCAACGGTTGGCCGACCGGCGTGATGGCTCGGGCAAACTCGAGCGGAACATCGGCCGCCGGACTGTAGGAGTAGTTGAGTGATGGCTGAATCGTGTGGCGAATTTTGGCCAGCGGGCCGATCCCGGGAAAGAACCCATAGAAGGTAGGCGACACCGACACGCCGAACTGGAGCCGCTTCCCTTGCCGGACGAATTGTCCGTCGGTCCGCTCATTGCGGACCGCAAAAGGCCCCGAGGTAATGTTGGTGATGCCGACATTCGGGGTGACCTTCCAGGACGTCCGAAACACGATCGGCAGGTTGATCCCGGTTTGCCAGTCGAACTCGCTCCCGAATCCCCCGCCCCGGACCCGCCGGACGGTGATCGAGTCCGTGGGGTCGGGGGTGTCGTCATTCGGCAACTTGACCACGTCTTCCCGAAGACCCGCGGAGTCCGCGTCGATCAAACTGACGGCGTTCTGCCACTGGAAGCCGCCAATGCGAAGCGGCGTGTTCATGGTAAACCGGCTGACCCGGCTGCCGCCGGTGACCTTGAGCGTGTCGACCTGGCCGCCGATCCCGCGGGGCACCAGCACCGATGGCAACGGCTGGCGGAAGCTCACGTCGCGGTTGAAATTGAGGTCCGGCGACCAGGTCACATTGGTCCCGAAATCCAGCGGCTTCGGCGAGACCGACAGCGAGGGTTCGGTCCGCGAACCACTGCCGTCGGTCACGTTCTGACTCCGGGTCCAGCCGACGGCGACGTTGCCCCACTTGAATTGGCGGTTCAAATTGGCGGAGCTTCGGATCTGCTGCGTGGTGAGGCGCGGATCGATCGAGTTCCGGCGAATGATCGAGGAATTGGTCGAGTAGTCGAGGCTCACGTTCAGCTTGGTCGTGACGTTGAACGACTGGCTATGATTCCAGACGATCCGGGTGTTGGAGTTGCCCGACCCCGAACCGATCTCGCTGCTCTTCGAAAAACTGATCGCCCCTCGCGCAAACTTGTCGATCCACCGGTATTGACCCTCGAAACCGAGTTCGATGTACCGGTTCGAGAACCAGTCGAACCGGCCGAGCACGTCGACGTAGTCGTTGGGCGCCCAATAGTACCCGATGTTCCGCACGGTTCGGTTATAGGCGCGGCTCGGCCGGACGATGTCGTTGAAGCCGAACTCCGGAATCAGAATCCCCGACCGCCGCCCCCGCTTGGTGTCTTGAAACAGAAACGGAATCCAGGCGATCGGAACGTCCCGGATGTACAGGACGGCCGGCCGCGCGACCATGACCGACCCGTTGACCCATTTGAGTTCCTTGGCCGCAAAGTGGTAGTGCGAATCCGGCAGGTCGCAGCTCGTGATCTCCCGG
>JANMHX010000152.1:0-12556 GCA_031375485.1 Gemmatimonadota bacterium
GCGCTGGTGCAGCTTGGCTTGGTGGAGCAGGGGCGTGGACGGCATGATGTGGCCACGGAGTGGTTCCGCCGCGCCGCCGATGTCGATCCCAGGAGTTCCGTGGCCCGGCTCTATTTGGGGCAGGCCCTCTACAACCGGGGCTTGGTCGACGCGGCGCTTTCCACGCTGATCGAGGCGGCCCAGATCAGTCCCGACCACGCCGACGTGCAGTACCTGCTCGGGTTCGTCTACGGCGACCTCGGATACCACGACGCGGCCCGGGTCGCGGCGCGGAAAGCCGTCACGCTGAACCCGGCGCTCGGCACGGCGCAGACCAATCTTCGGATCAGCGCGAAGAAACCGGCCGATCCGACCCGGGGGCAGGCGTCGTCCGGTCCGGTCGCGGAGCCCGTGCCGCCGTACGAGGCGCACCTCAACCTGGCGGTGGCCTTTCGTCGGCGCGGATACTTCGTCGAGGCCCAGCGCGAATACCGGTTTGCCCTCGAAACCGGCGAGGATGCCCAGCCGGCGCTCGAGGGCCTGGCCGAGCTGCATCTCCTTCGACGAGAGACCCAGGCGGCGCTGGATCTCTATGCCCGGCTGATCGACGGGGCACCGGCCCAGCCGAAGTTCTGGAACGAGAAGGGCGTGGTGCTCCATCAGGCCGGGCGCCGGGCCGAGGCCGCCGCGGCCTATCGCGAAGCGATCCGGCTCGATGAGGGATACGCGCTCGCGTGGAACAACCTCGGCGTGCTCGAAGCCGCCGGTCCCGATGCCGCAGCGGCGGGGCCCGCGTTCGAGACCTCGCTCGCCAGCCGGCCGGAGTTCGTGGCCGCGCGCCTCAACCTCGCGCTCTTCCAATTTCAACGGCACCGGATGCAGGCGGCCTTGGACGGGTATCGCGAGGTCCTGAGCACCGATCCGGACAACGCCATCGGCTGGAATGGGGTTGGCTTGGTGCTGATGGAGCTCAAGCGATACGGCGATGCCAAGAACGCGTTCGGGCGGGCGGTCGAGGCCGATCCGGAGAGCGCGCCCGCGCATTACAACTTGGGTTTTGCCCTGAGTCAGCTGGGCGCCTTCGACGAAGCGCTCCGCGAAACCCGTCGGGCCCTGGAAATCGATCCATTCTATCTGCCCCAGAAGTACGCCCTGTCCATCGAGCTTCAGTTCAAGGAATCCCTGGTCCCGATTGCGCCGTCGCTGATGGCCGATGTGACCGTGAGGTCGGTTGGCGAAGATTTCTCGTTCGATCCGGCGTCGCTCGACGACCTGTTTGCCGGCTTGGCCCCCTCGGAAGCGCCGGCGCCGATCGCGGCGGATCCGTTCTCGCTGGCCCGTGACCTCGTGGCGAAAGGGCTCTTGGAACAGGCCACCGCCGAGGTCCATCGAACCATGCGCCGGGGCGGCGCCGCGGGTCCGGGCATTGGATTGCTCGGGGAGATCTTCAGCCGCCGGGGGCTCTTCGGTGAGGCGCTCGAGCGGTTCCGGCAGGCCAAACAGGAGGGCGCGGATGATCCCTCGGTGGCGATCGGGGAAGCCACCGCGCTCCTCGCGCTCGGACGAGCCGAAGAGGCCCGGGCGGCGGCTGACCTGCTCGTCGCGGCCCGGCCCACCGACCCGGCCCCGCTCGAGATCCGGTCCCGGGCCCGGCTGGCCCAAGGCGATTTGGCGGGCGCGCAGGACGATGCCCTTGGCGCGATCACGTTGGCCCCGGGCCGGGCCGACCTCCTGGTCTTGCGGGGGGTCATTGGTCGCCGGCTGGGCGATACCGATGAGGCCCTCGATGCGCTCCAGGCCGCCGTGGCGATCGATCCGGGCCACGTCCAAGCGTGGTACGAGGCCGGACTGGTGCACGAGGAGCGGCGCGAGCTGGCGGAGGCCAAGTCCGCGTACGAGCGGGCGCTGGCGATCCTGCCCACCTACCTTGAGGCCGGGCTCGCGTTAGGCGAACTCCTCCGCCGCCAGGGCCGCCCCGTCGAGACGACCCGGCTCTTGGTCGAGTTACTGCTCGTCGAGCCGTACGCCACCGATGCGCTGGTGCTGCTTGGCCGGTCCCTGGCCGACGAACGCCGCCATCGCGACGCCGTCGTCGCGTTTACCCGGGTCCTCAAGTTCGTGCCGGACCATGGGGTCGCCCGGTTTCACCGCGGCGTGTCGCTCAACGCGATCGGCCGGTTCGAGGACGCCATGGCCGATTGGGACTTGGTGGTACAGCAGGCACCGACCGGGCCCCTGGCCGCCGCCGCCCGAGCCGAGGCGCGGTCCACCCGGGATCTCGTCCACATTCTGCAGCCGGCCGAGGCCTGATGGCGATCCGGGGCCCGCTTCGCGAAATGGGCGTCCACGACGTCTTTCAACTGCTCGATTTGGGCAAGAAGACCGGCATCCTTCGCGTGGTGTCCGAACTCCGGCAGAACGAAGGCACGATTTGGTTCCATGACGCGGCCGTCGTCGCGGCGGCCATCAAGGCCAACCCCCATCCGTTGGGGCAACACCTGATCAAGGCCGGCCGAATCGCCCCGGAGGAAGTCACCCGGGCGCAGGCGATGCAGGCCGCCGGCGACGGGCGTCGGATCGGCGAGATTCTCGTCGGTCTCGGCGTGCTCGGCGCCAAGGAGTTGGCCGCGCAGGTTCGGGCCCAAATCGAAGATGTCGTCTTCACGATGCTGGGCTGGTCCGAGGGCCATTTTGTCTTTGAAGAGGCGCGGGTCGAGGCGATCCCCAAGGAGGCCGACGTTCGCATTTCGGTCGAAGCTCTCCTGCTGGAGGCAGCCCGCCGGATTGATGAATGGTCCCGGATCCGGGCTGGGGTCCCCCACCTCGGGGTCATCCCGCGGCTCGCGCCGGCCAACGGGGCGGAGCCGGGGAGTCTGACGCTGACGCCGGCCGAATGGCGGATTCTCGCCGCGTCGGACGGGATTCGGGATGTCCAGGCCATCGCGACCACCCTGGGCGAGGCCGAGTTCGACGTCGCTCGCTCGGTGTTCGGCCTCAACTCGGTCGGAGTGATCTTGCTCCGGGATCCCGCCAAGGAGTCGGCGGCCGCCGCGCCCGGCGACGACGCCCGCAGTCTGATCGCCGGAGCGGAGCGACTCCTGGCGGCCCGCAACTACGCCGCGGCGAAAGCCACGGCCGAAACGGCGTTGGGGCGGTTTCCGGACTCGGCCGAGGCTCATTTGCTGGTCGGGCGGATTCACTTGGCCGAACATCGGTTTGCCGAGGCGGAGACCTCGCTCCGCGAGGCGGTTCGGTTGGATCCGGCGGCACCCCGAGGGCTCCGGCTCCTGTCCTGGGCCCTGCTCGGGGCCGGTCGGCTGGAGGAGGCCGTCCATGGATTTGAGGCATGGCTGGCCTTGCCCTCGTTAGGTTCTGAGGAAGAACAAAAGGTCGCCACCGTCGGCGCCGCGATTCCGGCGGCCCGGCAGTTGGCGGTATTGCTCCGGGGCCATCATGACTGATGACATTGCCGCATTGACCCTGAAACTTGCCCAGGATCCCACCAGTCTGGCGTTTCTACCCCTCGCCGAGGCGCTCCGGCGCCGGGGGCAGCTTGACGCCGCGCTGACCGTGGTGGCCCGGGGTGCCGGTCGCTACCCCGAGCTTGCCGACGCCCACGACCTCCTGGCCCGGATCCATGCCGATCAGGGCAACGGCGATGCCGCGTTCGACGCCTGGGCCACGGTGGTGCGTTTGGCGCCCGATCATCTGGGGGCCCACAAGGGTCTCGCCTTCTTGGCGTACCGGGCGGGCGACCTCGGTCGGAGCGTCAAGCACCTGGCGACGGCCCTGGAACTCGCCCCCGGCGACACCACGTTGGCCTCGGCGATTGAGCGGATTCGGACCGTCATGGCCGCACGGTCGGAGGCGGCGGCGGCTCCCGAACCGTTGGCCCCGCCTGAGCCGCCCCCTCGGTCCGGAGTGGAAAGCACCCCGACGCTGTTGTTCGATCAGCAGGGCCGGGTCCTCCGGGGGCGGCTCGAGCGGGTCGACGGCGCGGACGCCAGTGAATCGGTGGCCGCCGCCCTGGCGGGTGTTTCCCGCGAGGCCGAGCGGGCTGCCCGGCTCCTCGAGATCGGGGAATGGAAGGCGCTCGCGATCGAAAGCGGGGCGGTCAATTTCGAGCTCCGGAGTCCCTCGGCCGAGACCCTGTTGCTGGTGATGCGGGGCCGCGAGGTTCCGGCCGGGCGGTTGGCGCGGATCGCCGACAAAGCGGTCGAACAGGCCCGGACGTGGCTCGAGGAGCTGGCATGACGCAACGGGAGCAGAGCATCCTCGACGAAGTCACCCGGATCCCCGGGGTCCGAAGCGCCTTGCTGGTGTCGACCGAGGACGGCCTCGTCGTGGCGGAGTCGACCCTGGACGATCAGGCCACGGAGGCGGCCGCCGCGTTCGCCGCCCGCCTCGTCCAGCGGCTTGGCGTCCTGACCCGGACCCTCCATACGCCCCCGATGAGCGTGCTGCTGCTCCAGGCCACCGCCGGCCAGCTGTTTGCGGCCACCGGTGCCGAGGGGCTGCTGTTGGTGGCCATTACGACCAACGACGTCAACATCGGTGAGGTCCGCCTGGCCCTGCTCGACGCGGCCGGCCGGCTGAACTGATGCGCACGGTCGAGACCTGGGTCGAGGCGCCGCTCCGGGCGTTCGTATCGGAGTCCCAGGCTCGGGTCGCCCTGCTGATGACGTCGTCGGGTCAGGTGGTGGCCCAGCACGGCTTCACCCGGTCGCTCGACGTCATGACCGCGGCGGCGTTAGGTGCTGGCATCATCGCCTCGACCCGGGAGCTGGCCAAGGAAACCGGCGCGGGCTCCTTCGGCGCCGTCGTCCATCAGGGCCCCCGGCTCGGTGTCTACCTGATGCCGTTCGACATGCCATCCGCGCAGTGGATCGGCCTGGTGGTGTTCGGCGCCGATACCTCGCTCGGCATGGTCCAGCTGTTCTTTGCGCAGCTGATCGACGATCTGATCAAGCACGCGCCCCGAGAGGTCGCGACGCGCGAAATCCTCCCCGAGACGTTCGAGAACGATCTCAACGCCAGCCTTCGCGCTCTGTTCGGACGGTAACCATGCCGCTCGTCAACTTCACCGCCCGGGAAATCACCTGCAAGTTGGTCTACTACGGCCCCGGCCGGTGCGGCAAGACCACCAACCTGCAGTACATTCATGGCCGGGTACCCGAGGCCCGCCGGGGGCGGATGGTCTCCCTCGCCACCCAGTCCGATCGCACCCTGTTCTTCGATTTCCTGCCGATTGAGCTGGGCGTGATCTCCGGCTTCACGACGAGGTTCCAGCTCTACACGGTGCCCGGCCAAGTGTACTACAACGCCACCCGACGACTGGTGCTCCAGGGGGCGGATGGCGTGGTCTTTGTCGTCGACAGTCAGGCCCGCCGGTTCGACGAGAACCTCGAGAGCTTCCAGAATCTCCAGGAAAATCTCCTCGAGCAAGGCGTGGACGTCCGCCATTTGCCGATCGTGTTGCAGTACAACAAGCAGGACTTGCCTCCCGATCTGATTCTCTCGCCGCCCGAACTCGACGAGGCGTTCAACTTTCGGTCGGTGCCGAGTCTGCCGGCCGACGCCCTTCATGGCACCGGCGTGTTTGAAACCCTGAAGGCGTTGTCGACCGTCGTCCTCCAACGGCTGGCGACCCGGGCGCCGACCTTGTGAAGGACTCGTTCGCCTCGTTCGTCGCCGACCCGGCGACCCAGGCGGCGCTGTCCGCGGTCCGGTTGCTGGCGGACGGACCGAAGCTGCCCTCCGTTCTGGTCGTGATCGGACACCGGGGCTCGGGGAAGAGTCACCTCCTGCGGGCGCTCCGGGACCGGCTGGCCGGCGCCGTCCCCGTGCGGACCGCGGAGCTGGTGGCGTTGGGCCGGCTGACCGAGTTGGTCCACAGCCGCGGCCTCACCGACGCCGGGGCGGCACTTCGGGACCGGCTCCTTCGGGCCGATGTGGTGATGTTCGACGATCTCGATGCGGCCGAGCGCCAGATTCCGGTCCAAGCCCTGCTCCACGATGTCATCGAGAGCCGGCTCGGCGCGGGGCTTCCGACCGTGGTTGCCGCCGGGAAGCCGTTAGGCGCGATGCCGGCCCTCGACGCCCGGTTGGCCCGCCGGCTCAAGGAGGGCGCGGTCGTCGAGCTCGGCCGTCCGTCCGCGATAACGATCGCCACGATCCTCGCTCAGAAGATCGCGGCCGTCGGCGGAGTCGTCCATCCGGCGCTGGCGACCTCGCTGGCGGCGGTGGATCTCCGGTCGGTCAAGGAATATCTCGGCGCGCTCCAGCGGATCTTCGCGGTCCAACAGACCAGTCCAACCCCGATCGCGCCCGAGGATGCGCTGGCACTGCTGGGGATCGGATCCGCTCCACCGGCGCCCGAGACGTCGGCCCGGCCCGCGGCCCACCCGCCGGCGCCGGTCGCAACCGGCGCCGAATTCGATGCGTTCCTCACCGAGGTGGTGGCCAACGTGTCGGAGCAATTCGATCGCTGGCGGGGGCGGATTCGGGAAGCGATCGCCCATTGGCAAGCCCAGGGGGTGCGGACCCGTCGCCTCGAACAGGCCTTGCTGTCCGACTCCGGCGGCGATCCGGAGCCCTTGGTGGCGGCGTTCGGTCACGATGCCGGTGAGCTCCAGCGACTGGTGGCGGAGGCCCGGATCATCGCGCCCGACCTGGCCGGCGCCGAGGTGCTCCGCGATCCGGATCAGTTGGCCGGGGCGCGCCAGCTGGTTCTCGAGGCCCGGGCCCGCCGGGCCCCGCTGTCGGCGCCATTGCCGGACCTCACGCTCGCGCGGTTCGGCGCCGGCCCCTCCAATCGAGTCGCCCTCGAGACCCTGGCGGGCATTCTGGCCGACCCGGGGACCCGCTCCAACCCGCTGGTGATCGTCGGACCGAGCGGAGTCGGGAAAACCCACCTGTTGCATGCGCTGGGCAACGCGCTGGTCGGGAAGGGGATCGGGCCGGTGGCGTGTCTGTCGGCCCACAGTCTCCTCGGCGAGTTGGCCAATTTGAAGAGCGCTGAGGAAGTGGCCCAATGGCGGGCTCGGTACCAGTGGGTCGCCGCCTTGCTGATCGACGATGTCCATCTCTTGGCCCACGAGCCTCGCTGCCAAACCGAATTGCTCCACGTCTACGAGGCATTGTTCGATGGGACGCGGCCGCTGGCCTTCACTAGTGCCCGGCCGCTCAGTGAGTTGAGCGGGTTCGATCCGAGGCTCTTGACCCGGCTCGAGGGCGGGAGTGTGGTCGATGTCGGCCCTCCTGATCGCGAGGTGCGCCTCGCCATCGTCAAGTCGCTGCTGGCCGACACACCTTCCGCCGGCGACATCGGTCTCCTCGACTATCTGGCCGGCCGGCCGGCGGACTCCGTCCGGTCGGTCCAGGGGCTGGTGCAGCGGGTTCTCGCCGAGGCGCAAGCGGAACGGACGGTTCCCTCGACCGCGTTTGCCCGGGAAATTCTTGAAGTCATCGAGACCGTTTCATCGCGACGGGACCGCGGTCCGACCGGCCCGACCAGCGGGATTCAGTCGGCGGGCATGGGGATCGTCCGGAGCCCTGAAAAAATGGTGCTGTCCTGGCCGACGGCGGACGATCGTCTGTTGACGGAGTTCCACTGATGGCCATCAAGGGAAGCCTCAAAGAGGCGAGCCTGCCGGATGTGGTCCAGCTGCTGTTCTTCGGCCGCCGAACCGGGTGCTTGGCCCTTTCGGACCGCCAGCGGTTCGGGTCGATCTACTTCGAAGACGGGTGGATCATCTTCGCCACGATCGTCAACCGGCGCGATCGGATCGGCGACCTGTTGCTGCGGCCGGGCATCATTACCCGCGAACAACTCGACCAGGCGTTGGCCATGCAAACCGTGTCCCGGGGGCGGCGCCTCGGGGAGATCTTGGTGAGCATCGGCGCGATCACTCCGGAAGAGCTCAAACGAGTGGTTCGGGTTCAGATCGAAGAAGCCGTCTACACGCTGTTCGCGTGGACGCAGGGCAGCTTCACATTCGATGCCGGCGTCAAGCCCGAATGGGAGGGCGAACTCGATCGGATCAGCCCCGAGAATCTCCTGCTCGAGGGAGCCCGGCGGATCGACGAATGGACCCTGATCGAGAAGAAGATCCCGAGCTTCGACCTGGTGTTCGCGCTCGATCGCAATGCCTTGGCCAATGAGTCGCTGGCCTTTACCGAAGCCCAGCGGCGGGTCCTTCCCCTGATCGACGGCGTCCGCGATGCCCGCGAGGTCATCGAGGCGTCCGGGTTGGCTGACTTCGATGCCGGCCAGGCCCTGTTCGGCCTCATTACCGCCGGCCTGGCCCAACGAGTCGGCACGTCCTCGAAGGCCACGCCGGCCCGGCTCCTCGAGGCGCAGATCGAAGAGCACCGGAATCTGGGGATCGCATTCCTCCGCACCGACATGCTCGATGAAGCGGCCCGGGAGTTTCGGCGGGTTGTGGAACTCCGCCCATCCGAAGGCTCGGCGCCGTTCCTCCTTGGCGTCATTGCCGGTCGCCAGGGACGGTGGCCGGAGGCCGTCGACTTGTTCCGCCAGTCGCTCGATCGGGCGGGGCCGCGGGGCCAGGTCATTCACAACCTGGCCGTCGCGCTCGAGGAAGTCGGGCGCCTCGATCAGGCGGAAAGCATGTTCGCCGAAGCGGCGGGGCGCCTCCCGGACCATCCCCAGGTGTATCTCAGTTGGGGGTTGCTGGGTCTTCGGCGGAACGATCCGGCCGTCGCCTGGGCCCGGATCGAACGGGCCCGGGAACTGTTCGGCCGGACGCCGCCGCCGCTCTGGTTCTTCGCCGCCACGCTGGCACTGGCCCAACAGGAGCAATCGGAGCGAGCCCTGGCCATCGCCCAAGAAGGCGTGGCCGCCTATCCGGCCCACCCGGTGCTCCGGAACAACCTGGGGGTGCTGCTCGAGGCCACCGGCGACATCGTCACGGCCGAGACCGTGCTCCGGGAGACGGCCTCGGATGACCGGAGCCTGCCCCAACTCCACAAGAACTTGGGTGACATTCTCTACCGGTCGGGGCGGTACGACGACGCCACCCTGGAGTACACCCGGGCCACCAACCTCGATGCCACGTTAGGCGACGACGTCTTCTTTAAGCTGGGCAACCTCGCGTTTCGACGCCGCGATAGCGCGGAGGCCCGAAGTTTCTGGGAGCAGGCCGTGCGGCTCAACCCGGGCCATCAATTGGCCCGGGCCAACCTCGAGCTGTTGCCGGTCGGGACATGACGGGCGCCGACCCTGGTCTCGACCGCGTCCGGCGGCACCTCGCTGGGGCCGGCGCCGCGTCGTTGTGCCGGTTCAAGGCCCGATATCTCGAGCGCCGTTTGCAGAGCCGCTGTCGCCACCGTGGCGTGGCCGACCTCTCGGCCTATGCCGACCTGCTCGATCACGACCCGGAGGAGATCAGCCGCTTGGTCTCGGCGGTGGCCCTTGGCGTCACCAGCTTCTTCAGGAACCCGTCGGCGTGGCGTCGCTTGGCGGTCCTGCTGGCGGGCGTGGTGCCTCCCGATCAGCCGTGTCGCGCCTGGAGTGCGGCGTGCGCCAGTGGTGAAGAGGCCTGGTCCCTGGCGTTGCTGTTGGATGACCAGGTCAGGGCCGGCCGGCTGTCGGCATGGGAGGTTGATGCGACCGACCTCGATCCGAGGAGTCTGGCCGTCGCCCGCCACGGTGAGTACGCCGGCCGGAGCCGCGCCGATATCGAAGCGGTCCTGGCGGTTGCGCCGGTGGCCGGACCCCCGGGACGATTCATCGTGCCTGACGCACTCCGCCCGTCGGTTCGATTTGCGGTGACGGATTTGACCGCCCCCGAGGCCCGCGGCCCCTATGACGTGGTGCTCTGCCGCAATGTGCTGATGTATTTCGAGACCGAAACCCAACGGGAAGTCATGGAACTCGTGGCGTCGGCCGTTCGGCCGGGCGGGCTCTTGATGCTCGGGAAAGCCGAACTCGCCGGATTCGATCTCTTGCCGCGGCTTGAGTCGGTCGACCGGCCCGAGCGGATCTATCGGAGGGCCGCATGAACGGACCCCGGGTGGTCGTGAAGGTGAGCGAGCTGATCGTGACGGAGGCCCCGGCCACCTTGGTGGCCGTGGCCCTGGGGAGTTGCGTGGCGGTCATCCTCCACGATCCCCTGAGCCGGGTCGGCGGCATGGCCCATGTTCTGATGCCGAATCAGTCGATGGGCCGGCTCAGCGGAGAGCCCGGCCGATATGCGCCGACGGCGGTGGCCGCGATGGTCGAACGGATGATCGCCCGCGGGGCCAGGGCGCCGTCGATGGTCGCGCGGCTGGTCGGAGGCGCCAGCATGTTCATCTCGCTCACCCCGCCCGGCACCATTCAGATGGGTGATCGGAACGTGGTGGCCGCCCGGGAAGCGCTCCATCGGCACGGAATCCGGTTGATCGGAGAAGCGGTGGGGGGCGATTTCGGCCGCACCGCGGAGTTCGACCTCGACACCGGCCGGATCGTGGTGACCAGCTACCAACGGGGAAGCCAGGTCCTGTGACCGAGTCGGCCGATTCGCTGCGCCGGGAAGTGGCGCTCCTCGAAACCAGTCTCGAATTGGCGACGGCCGTCGCCAATCGAGAGGAATTGAAGCGGCGGATCATTGCCGTGTTCAAAGCCACCGACGCCGCGATCGCCGAGCTCCAGACGACGCGCGACCGGATCAAGGGGCTGGTCGACCGGTACAAACAGATCGGCGCCGAGGAGGTCACCGGTCCCAAGTTGGCGGAAACCCGCCCGGAAACCCGGGCCGATCATTTGGGCGCCTCCACCTTCATCGAAAAGGGCTGGTCGTTCATCGCGTTGGGCGATCACGCGGCCGCCACCCAGGCATTGACCCGGGCGTTGGAACTTGCGCCCGGCGACCTCCACGCTCAGTCCTTGCTCGGGTGGGCCCAGATGCTCGATCTCAAGTACGACGAGGCACTGGTCACGTTCTCACGGGTGCTCGCCGAGGAGCCTGCCAACGCGCTCGCCCGCGTCAACGTGGGGTACATCTGCCTTCGCAAGCGGATCTTCGGCGAAGCGATCGAGCACCTGAGCCGGGTGGTCCGGCTCGACAATGATCGGAAGGCGGTACTGTACGCCAACTATTACCTGGGGCTGGTGTATCTCGAGCGGGAGATGTATCTCGACGCGGAGGGATTCCTGAGCCGAGCGGTGGCGCTCGGCCCGAACTTGGTCGAGGCGTACTACGACCTCGGGCGGGCCCAGTGGTTTGGCGGCAATCAATCGGGGGCCAAAGCCACCTGGGGCAAGGGCGCCACCGCGAATCGGTTTGCACCTTGGTCACAACGTTGCCGCGAACTTCTGGAATCGGTCGAAGGTGGCGGCACGGTGCCGCGCGCCTCGGCCTCGGCCTGATCCTCGGCGGGGCCCGCCTCGGCGCGGCCCAGATGGCGGGCACCGACAGCCTGAGGACGGTGGAGGTGGGACAAATCCGCGCCGCCGCCCTGCCGCGCGATCTCGATCTCGCCGTGGCATTGGCCGAACAGGCCGACCGGCCCGCCACGTGGTATCGCCTGGGCCAACGATCGCTCGGCCCGCTGGTCCTGGTCGTCGTCCGTGGGCAGGAACGGTTCAACGCCGTCTCACGCGGGCGAGTCCCGGGGTGGGGCGCGGGGCTTGCGATGCCGGCGGCGCGGTTCGTCCTCATCCGAGCTGACGGTGACGATCCGTTTCGGGTTCTCCGTCACGAACTCGCCCATGTCGCGTTACACCAGGCCATTCGGGGCCGGGTGCCCCTGTGGTTCGACGAAGGGTACGCTGTCATCGCGGCGGCGGAGTTCGGCCGGTTCGAGCAACTGGCGTTGAATCTGACCGTGGCACGGGGGAAGGTTCCGAGTCTGGATGCCCTGGCGGCCGGATTACGGGGTAACCAATCGACCGCCGAGGCCGCCTACGCCCTCGCCGGCACCGCGGTGACGTTTCTGGAACAGCGAATCCCGGCCCGGTCGCTCGAGCCGCTGATTGCCCGGCTGGCCGCCGGGGTGCCGTTCGACAGTGCGGTGGTCCTCACGACCGGGTTGTCGACCGATCGGTTCGAGGAGGCTTGGCGGAAGGACGTGAAGCGCCGCTACGGGCTTGGTCTCTGGTTCCTGGGCGGCGGTGTTTGGGTGGTAGTGGCCGTACTCCTCGGGGCAGGGTACTGGTTCCGCCGGAGCCGGGATCGGTCGCGGCGGGCGGCATTGGATGTCGGATGGGATGTTCCAAACGGCGACGCCATGGAGCGACCGGCAGTCGATCGACCCGAACCGGACCACAAAGCTTGACCAACTGACCCTCCTGTCATATCCTCAAGCCCTTATGCCCCAAACGGATGCGCCCCAGAGCCCACGTCGAGGCCTGCTCGGTCCTCGGAACCTCGTCGTTTTGGCGATGGCCGTCGGGTGTCTGGTCGTCGGTTACGTGGTCTTGTCGGCCGGCAAGCCGAGCCTCGCGGCCGTCTTGCTTGTCATCGGGTATTGCGTACTGTTCCCCTTGGCTATCGCGTTGTAGCGGCGTAGCGGGCCGCTGGATCGTGCATGGATGGCGTGAAAACGCGTCTCCATGATGCGCAGTTAAAGT
>JANMHX010000226.1:0-3767 GCA_031375485.1 Gemmatimonadota bacterium
CCACCGGTCCTCGCCGGTATTGAACACCGTCACCGGCGCCAGCTTGGCCGGCGGCCCGTCGCGGAGGTGCTCGTCGAAGAAGGGCATCAGGATGTCGCGGCGGTACTGGATCGCCGTGTTGCCGTTCCAGCGGAACGGGCCCAAGGCCCAACCGTCGCCATGGACTTGGATGTGATTCCATGGGCCCATCACCAGCCAGTTGTTGGCTTGGCGACCGGCCGCCTTCAGGGCGAGCCACGCGTGATTGGCGCCCCACATGTCTTCCTGATCCCAGAGACCTTGGGTCCACAGCGTGGCGACGGGCCGCGGCGCCCGGCTGACGAGGAGCTTGTCGAGCGCCTGACTTTCCCAGTACTCGTCGTAGGCCGGATGGGCCATCGTGCGGACCACCCAGGGTAGCTGCTCGAGGCCGTGGGCCCGCGCATAGTCGCCGGTCGAGCCGACCCTCAAGAGCTCATCATACTTGTCGTAGCTGTCGCTCGGCGTGACCGCGCCCGCTCCGCGCTGCCCGGTCTGCATCTGAATGTAGCCGAGCATCAGGTTCCGAAAGGCGCCGTAGTGGAACCAGTCATCCCCCATCCACGCATCGACGACCGGACCCTGCGGGACCACGGCCTTGAGGGCCGGATGCGGCTCGACGAGCGCCATGACGGCCGTAAACCCATCGTAGGACCCGCCGATCATGCCCACGTGCCCATTCGTCTCCGGGAGGTTCTTCACCAACCAGTCGATGGTGTCCCAGGCGTCGGTCGCGTGATCCACGGACGTGGGATTCGCCGGCCCGCGCGGGGGGCGGGTCATGACGTAGTCGCCTTCGGAGCCGTACTTGCCTCGCACATCTTGGTGGACGCGGATGTAGCCCGCCTGCACGAGGTAGTCAGGGGTGGCCGACGCCTCGTAGGGCGTCCGCTCCAACACAATGGCGGCATTCTTGGCGCCCTTCGGGATCATGATGATCGTGTGGAGCTTCACCCCGTCGCGCATCGGAATCATCGCGACTCGTGTCACGTAGGCCAGATCGGGCACTTTGTTCTTGAAGGCCTTGGGGACGTCGTTGAACGTCTGGATCGGGGGCGGCTGGCTCACGTCGGCCCGCGCCGGCGTCGCCACCACACTGACGCTGGCGGCCGCGACGAGGCCCAGGGCAATTGATCTGAGGTCGAGCGGGCTCATGACGTGGTCCTTTGATCAGGTAACCTTCAGTAGTGCCTCGACCGCTTCGTATGGATCACAGGCCTTGTCCACGACTCGCAACACCGCGTCGTCCAGTTGCTGCTTGCCTAACCGACGAGCCAGATCTCGAAGGACCCGCTCCTGGATGAGGATCTGGATTTCATTCCGCATCGCGTCCGCATGACGCTGCCGGGCCTCGCCACTCTCCGCCGCCCAGGCCCGGTGCTTGGCGATCGCGGCCATCAGGTCCTCGATGCCGGTTCCGTCTTTCGCCGACGTCTTGACCACCGGTGGCTTCCACGAGAGCCGTGAGGCGCCGAGGGTCAGCATCTGCGTCAGGTCCTTGACCGTCTCGTCCGCGCCGGGCCGATCAGCTTTGTTGACCACTAAGACATCGGCAATCTCCATGATGCCGGCCTTGATCGCCTGGATGTCGTCGCCGGCACCAGGAATCGTCAGCAGGCAGACGGTATCGACGACCCGTGTCACCTCGATCTCCTGCTGTCCAACCCCCACGGTCTCGACTAAGACGACATCGAAGCCCAAGGCATCGAGCAGCCCGACGACTCGCTTGGTCGCCCGGGCCAAGCCCCCGGCCGTGCCCCGGTTCGCCATACTCCGAATGAAGACACCCGAATCCAGATATCGCTCTCGCATCCGGATCCGATCGCCGAGAATGGCGCCGCCGGTGTACGGGCTCGACGGATCCACGGCCACGACCGCGACCCGCCCAGCCGTTTGCCGGTAGGCGGCCGTCATCGCTGAGACGAGGGTGCTCTTGCCGGTTCCCGGCGGCCCCGTGAACCCGACCACGATGGCGCGGCCGGTTTGGGCATAAGTCGCCCGGATGATATCGGCCGCTTCGGGCTCCTCGTTCTCGACGATGGACAGGAGCCTCGCGATATAGGCGATCCGGCCCTGCCGGGCGCCCTCGAGCAGCTTCTCGACCTCGATCATCGCCGAACCACGCGCTGCTTGGCGGCGGGCACCACGGCCACCGCGGTGGCCTTGACCACCAGCGCCGGTTCCGCCAACACGTTGGCGGCTGAATCGGACGGGTCGGCCAATTCGATGACCTTGTACGCGGTGCACTCGAAGGTCCGCGAGGTCGTGCCGACCGCGCGAAGAGTGGCCCGGACTTCGAGATAGTCGCCGCTCCGCACGGGGACGAGAAACTCGCTCTGCATCGCGCGCATCAGCCCTTCGTCGCCATCATGCCGGATGAGGACCTCGGTCACGGCGTCACCAAACAGCTGAAGAATGCGGGCGCCATCCACCAAACCGCCGGCGTAGTGACCATCGGCCGTGGACATCCGGAGCCGAATCAGGCTCTCCAGTGGAGCACTCATGTTAAGCCGTCCTCGACGCGAAGACCTGATCCCGGAGCTGGCGGCGGGCGATCTTGCCGATCCCCGTCCTCGGCAGGTCCGGCATGATATGAATCACTTTGGGTCGCTTGTAGCCCGCGAGTCGCTCGTGGCAAAACGACATCAACTCGGCCTCCAGTGTGGCGGAGCCCGGCGACAGCGTCACGAACCCATGCACCGCCTCGCCCCACCGGTCGTCGGGAACCCCGACCACGGCCGCCTCGCGCACGTGCGGATGCCCCAAGAGCACGCTCTCGATCTCGGCCGGAATGACCGTGATGCCGCCGGTCTTGATCATCTCTTTGATCCGGCCCTCGAGGATCAGGAACCCCTCCTCGTCAAACCGGCCGATATCACCGGTTCGCATCCCAGCCCCTCGGATGACGTGCGCCGTGGCCGCCTCGTCCTGCCAGTAGCCGGCAAACAAGGTCGGGCTCTCGGCGACGATCTCGCCGGGCTCCTGGGGCCCCGGCACGTCGCCATCCAGCGTGAGCAGATAAAGGCGAGCACCGATCATGGGCCGGCCTACGGTGCCGATCTTTCGGAGCTGATCGGACGGGCTCATGACCGTGAGGCAGAGATGTTCCATCATGCCGTAGAACTGAACGAATTCGACGCCGGGCATCCGCTCGATCAAGGCGGCAATTAGCGCTGCCGGCATCGTTTCCGACGCGTACGAAATCGTCCGCAGCGACGGCGGGATGACGGCTGGAGCGACCTCCAGGAGGCGGCGCAGCGTCGTCGGCACCGCGTCGAAGTGGGTGACCTCCCAGGTCCGGGTGGCCTCCCATACGGCGCGCGCGTTGAACTCCGGCAGGATGATATGAGTCGCGCGCACCAGCGTCAGCGGAATCAGGTGCTCCATGCACGACGAGAACAGCGGCAGGAAATGCAGCGTCCGCTCGCCGTCCCGCAGGCTGAGCTCGAGGCTCATGGTCAGGGCCGCCGCCACCAGGCTCCCGTGCGTGTGCACCGCCCCTTTGGAGCGGCCGGTCGAGCCCGACGTAAAGAAAATGACGGCGGGATCCGTCGGAACGACCGGCGTCAGCGAATCGAGCGGCGTCGCCCGGGCCAAGTGGGTCGGGTAGGTATCGTCGAGAGAAAGCACGCAGGTAACGCCGGCGGCCTCGATGGAGGGCGCATCCCCGTTGTTCGCGGCGACCTGGGGTGGCCCGACGATGAGGCCCTGCGGGCGAAAATGGTCGTGCGCGACGATCGGGGGATTAC
>JANMHX010000200.1:0-7061 GCA_031375485.1 Gemmatimonadota bacterium
ATCTCGGTCACGTACCAGCCCATGTCCTCGAGCTCCTTGCGCCGGGCGCGGAGGGTCGCGGAATAGTGGACGATTGCGTTGCTCTCGGCCCCGGCAAACGCCATCCGGGGACACTTGATCCGGGCCACCGAGCCGGCTTCGGGCCAATTGAGCACGCTCTGGTAGAAGGTGACCCATTGGGTGTACTGGTTCTTGTCGCGGAGCACCTTCATCGAACCGGGCGACGGATTCGGCACGCTGGCCTCCGCGGCGGCCAGCATCTCCGCGTACTGGCCGCCGAGCGGCGTCCAACCGCCGATGACCAAGGCGGAAAGCCGGTCGGTCCGCGACGCCAGTTGCAGCCCCACGGACGCGCCCCAGGCGTAGCCCCAATACGCAAAGCGCTCGAACCCGGCCTCGGTGGTCACGGCCAGCAGGTCGGCACACACCCGGTCGGCGGTCATCTCACCGGGGGGCGGCGTATAGGTCTTGCCGACGTTCGGATAGTCGACGACCAGAACCCGATAGCGGTCGGTCAGCCGGTCGAGGAAGCCGCTCAACACCGGCGCCGCTTCGGCCCCGAAGATGTCGCCGTAGGAGGCGAAGATCGGGAAGCCGAGAAACAGCGGCTTGCCGTTGGGATTCCCGTGGATCTCGTAGTGGATCGGACCGAGGCGCCGCCGGATGACCGTGGCGGGGCGGATAACGAGGGCGGCCGACGCGAGCGCCGCGCTGCTGACGAAGTCTCTGCGTTTCATCCTGTTAAAGCGGCCCAGCGCCCGATTCGGGGTAACGCAGAGTGCGCCGGGTTCACCGCCAGGGATGGAAGGTCGCCGTCAGCCCGAAGGTTCGAGGCGGGCCGAGCATCACGAACCGGGCCCCAAACGCGAATCCGTAGGCGATGAAGCGCCGGCCTCCGAGATTGCTGCCCCACGCGGCGAGATCGACCGTCCGGGTCCGGATCGTGGCCGTCGCGCCGAACAGGCTGTAGCCCTTCTGCTCGATGGTGTTGGCCAGATCGAAGAAATGGCTTCCCAGATACCGCCACTCCCCCCGGAGCGCCAAGCTCGCGGCGCGAGCAGCGATCGGGATCTCGACCACCGACGCCACCGTCGACGTAATCGTCGGGACCAAGGGCGGCCGGTTGCCCGAGAGGTCGAACGGCCGGCTTGGATCGAGCGAGAGATCGAGCCGGTCATACCGGGCGGCGGTGGACCCGAAGTTCCAATCGATCTCCAGGCGGTCAACCGGCAAGGCGCTCAACTCGACCTCGATCCCTCGGCTCGTCACCTTTCCCGAATTGACCGTTCCGCTCTCGAAGGTCGAGAGATCGAAGGACGACACTTGGGCGTCGGTCCAATCGATGAAGAACCCGGTCAGGTTGGCCCGGAGCCGCCCATCGCGGGTGGACCCTTTGAGGCCGATTTCGTAACTGCCGATGTACTCCGGCCCGTACGTCCTCGGTACCACCGACGTGAGACCTGAGAGATTGGCGCCGCCCGCCCGGTAGCCTCGCGCATAGGTGGCGTAGGCCAGAAGCCGGTCGCCAGCGCGATAAGCCAGACTCGCTTTCGGCGAGACGCTTGCCGACGGGTTCTCGGCGGTGACGGACTGCCCCGGGATCACCGTGCCATTCCGGAACCGGAGTTCCCGAGCGGTCGAGAGGGCGGTCGTCTGGTGATCGTAGCGGAGGCCAAGCGTGAGGTCGAGCTTCGGCGTCACGGTGTAGCTCGCTTGACCGAATACCGCATAGCCGTCGACGTCGGTCCGGTTCTCGGTCAAGTTGTGGAAGCTCTGCCCGACGCTTGAGATCAACGAATCCGTGAAGATGTCGACGAACGCCGGATTCCGTTGCCGGAACCCGTAGGCACCAAGCGTCCACCCGAGCCGGCCGTCACGGGACCGGGGGGAACTCACCCGGAGTTCCTCGGACCAGACGTCATTGTGATTCCCGGGCTCGGTAAACCCCGGCTGCCCGTAGGTGGACGTGCGGAGCGGACTGGGCGTCAGGTCCGCCTCGAGGCCGCCCGGCCCGGTGCCCCGAAAGGTCCGCTGATAGCCGGTCACCGACACGACCTCAACCCGGGAACCGAAGTAACGGACATCGAACGAGCCGCTGGCGATGTTCCGTCGGTCGATGTTCTCGGCATCGAACGCCACCTCGTACGGACGCGCGAAGGCGATGCTGTCGTTCGGCGCGACCGGGAAAATCCCCAGGTTCTTGTTCCGCTCGGCCCGAGCGTTGAACCCGAGGCTCAAACGCGGCGAGGCGACGAATTTGAGACGAGCGTTACCGGCCCAGTCCCGCCGGCCGTCGAAATCCCGGCGGGTGAAGGTGTTGTAGAAATAACCGTCGCGACGGGCGTGCTGGCCGTCGACGCTGTAGAAGAGGCGATCGGCCACCAAGGGTCCCGCCGCCGCGGCCCGGTACCGTGCCGCGGCGTACTTCCCATACTCCGCCGACACCACAGCCCGCCGACGATTGCTGGGGCCTTTGGTGATCACGTTGATCACTCCGGCCATGGCGCCTCGCCCATAGAGCGTGCCCTGGGGACCCCGGAGAATCTCGATCCGTTCGATCTCGCCGAGATTGAAGCCGGCAGCCGCCACGTCGGCCTGATAGACCCCGTCGACATAAGTGGCGACCGAATTCTCGAACGTGCTGGCGGTCGACGAGTTGATCCCCCGAATCGTGATGACGCTGACCCCGGCGGTCGCCGCGAACGTCGTCACGACGTTCGGGACCAAGCCGCTCAAATCCGTGGTGTTGGTGAGCCGGGCGTTTTCGATCTGTTCGCTCGAAATGACCGACACCGCGGCTGGAATGTCCTCGACCTCTTGCTCCGCCTTTTCAGCGGTGACGACCAGATCGTGGAGCCGGGTGGTCCGGTCGCCCAATCGGACTTCGAGCTGGGCTGCTGCACCCTCCCGGACCGCCACGGTCGCAGTGGTTCGGGCATACCCGACCCGGACCACGACCACCGTCTGGTGACCTTCGGCCACGTGCGAGAGCGTGAAGCGGCCATCGGAGGCCGAGATGGCCGAGCCCGGGCCGTTGAGGACCGTGACGACCGCAGCCTCCACCGGTTGACCCGACCGGGCATCGACCACTCGGCCGGCAATCGTCCCGCCCCGGAGACCGGACGGTTCGGTCCCGGGTGACGGATCGCTCGGTGCGAGGATGACCACCGGATCGGCGGCTGGCGAGCGGGCCGGAGGTGCCGGACGAAAAATCACCACCCGCCCGTCGAGTTCGGTGTACCCCGTGCGGGTGCCGGCCAACAGCTGGTCAAGCGCTTCGCCGACCGAGCGCCTGGCGCAATCGCAGCTGACCCGGTCGATCCGTCCTTCCAGCATGCTCGGACTAAAGGCGAGCCGGACGCCGGAAGTGACCGCCAGGCTGTCGAGCGCGGCCACGATCCGGATCTCCCGGACGACCAAACGGGCCGGACGGTTGAGCAGCCCGGTGGCGCGCACCGAGTCGGTCTGCTGCCAGGGCGCGAACGCCGCCAGGACCAGCAGGGCACCCGTGACCATCGTGACTTAGTAGGGTTCGATCGTGACGTTCGCGCCGTTGACCGTGCACTTCGACTCGAGCACCAGGCAGACGACGCCTAACACCGAGTCGAGCCGTTCGTCGGCAAACCACATGGTGAGAGTACGGTCCGAGAGCGTCGGGTCGGTGACCGTCACCCGGACGCCATACTGGCGTTCGATCTCGCGGATGGCTTCGCGGAACGGGGTGCCCTGGAACGCCAGGAACGACCCGGTCCACCGGGTCACGGCCGTCACGTCGGGGACCTTGATGACCGGGAGCAGGCGTCCCGCCTTGACCTGGCTCATCTCGCCCGCGCCGATGACGACCCTCGGGCTGGTGGTCGGCACCAGCGCGACCCGCCCTTCGACCACCACCAGCCGGAGATCCTGATTCGACACCTCGACGTCGAATCGGGTGCCTAACACCGTCAGGGTGCCGGCGTCGGTTTGAATCCGGAACGGCAACTGGGCGTTCTTGGCGACCGCGAAGTACCCCCGGCCTTCAAGCACCACGGCCCGAACCCCGGCCACCTGCAGGAGCCGGAGCCGGCTCTTGGGTGCCAGCCGAACTACCGTGCTGTCCTTGAGTTGGATCGTCGCGGTTTCGGCCGGGCCGGTGACGAATTGCTCGGCCCCGAAGACCGGCGGCCCCGACGGCGCCCGTGTCCGCCACACCACGCCACCGACCGCCAACACCGCCGCGGCCGCGAGCCCGAGGATCCCGAACCGCCGCCCGAGCGACGCCCGCATGACGACCGGCCGGAGCTTGCCGGTGATCAGTCCTACCGGTGGCGGCTCCGGTACCCGCCGATCGCCTTCAAGCTCGGTCATCGCGCCAAGAATCCCGGCCACCTGAACGAACCGGCGCTCGTTGTCGGGCGACCGGCCCCGCCAGACTTCCACGGCCCGGACCTCGTCGTCGGGAGCCGCGCCCGTGGCAACCCGGAACAGCAACTCGTCATCGAGGTCGTGGATCATGCGATCCTCGAGGTGACCCGGAGCGCCGGCGCGGCCGAGCCGGGAAAGTGGTCCGCCAGGAGGCGTCGCAAGTCGGCGAGGGCGAGGGAGATGTGTTTCTTCACCGTCTCGGCCGAGATGCCCAGGGTGTCAGCGATCTCTCGGTAGGAGAGGCCGTGCAAGTGGGCCAGGACCAAGACTTCGCGGCGTTTCCGGGGCAGCAACTGGAGGGCCCGATCCAAGGCGCCACGCATTTCGTTCTCGGTCGTCTCCTCGAGCGGTGTGGGCGGCGCGGGAGGCCGGAGTTCGTCGCGCTCGGCCCAAAACGACCGGACCGAGCGGCGGCGGAGCTCGTCGATGGCGCCGTTTCGAACCAGTCGATAGAGGTAACTTCGGACCGGACCCGACGGTTTCCAGGCTGAGCGAGACTCCCAGAGCCGGGCAAACGCTTGCTGGACCGCGTCGCTGGCGGCGTCTGAATCGCCCAGCATCTGCGCCGCATATCCGACCAAGGCCGGCCAGTGGGCGCGGAGCAGCGCGCCGAGCGCGGCGTCATCGCCCAGCACGACGCGACGCATCAGACCGAGATCGGCGGCGTCTCGGGCTTCAGAGTCGATTCGGGGCGTGACGAGGCGGGGCATCGGGTGGAATAGACGGCGGCCGGCGGCCGGCGTCAAGGTGACAGCAGTTCGGAGCCAACTATTTTGAGCTGGCCCGTGTCGGACCCAAACGCAATCAACCAGTTGGTCAGGAGTCCGACGCGATGCGGCACCTCGGGGTGATCGTGGTTCTGGCTTCAACGGCCGGCTGTTCCGGCGCCCGCGACGGTGAATCGCCGGTGTCACGACCGGCCGTCGCCTGGCACGACCCGTCTCCTCACACCACCCGGCAGGTGACCGTCGCCCCCGGCGTCTCCCTCGAAGTGCTGGACTGGGGCGGCACGGGGACGCCCCTCGTGTTCCTGGCGGGCCTCGGAAACACCGCCCATGTGTTCGACGATTTTGCCCCGGCATTCACCGACGATTTCCACGTCATCGGGATCACCCGCCGGGGATTCGGCGCGTCGAGCCAACCGGTGGCGGGGTACGATATCGAGACTCGGGTGTCGGACCTCGCCGCCGGAGCAAGGCCGCCCCACCCATGAGCCGACTCTCGCTCGCCTCGTATCTCGATCGAATCGGGTACGCCGGCCCCCGCCGCGCTGACCTCGAAACCCTGACGGCGATTCACCGCGCCCACCTCCGGTCGATCCCGTACGAGAACCTCGACATTCACCTCGGCCGGACGCTCTCGCTCGACCTCGAGGCCCAGTTCAGGAAACTCGTACTCGACCGGCGGGGCGGCTGGTGCTACGAAATGAACGGCGTTCTGGCCTGGGCGTTAGGCGAGCTCGGCTTCCGGATCCGGATGGTCACCGGCACGGTGGGCCGTTCGACCCGTGGCGACCAGGCCGAGGGAAACCACCTCGTCCTGATCGGCGAGCTCGACCAGCCCTACTTGGTTGACGTGGGCTTCGGGGACGGCCCCTTGGAGCCCCTGCCCTTGATGCCCGGCCTCTACCGGATCGGCCGGTTCGACTTCCGGCTCACGGAATCCGGGGGCCGGTGGGTCCTCCACAATCATCCGTTCGGCGGAGCGCCCGAATTCGACTTCACCCTCGAGCCCCGGCGGATTCCCGATTTCGCGGCCAAGTGCACCGAACTCCAAACGTCACCGGAGTCCGGCTTCGTCAAGACCACGGTCTGCCAACGCTACGACGGCGACGACCTGGTGGCCCTCCGCGGCGCGGTGCTCCGGACCGTCACCGAGGCCGGTTTGACCGAACGGGACCTGACCAGCCAAGCCGAGTACCAGGCCGCGCTCGAACACCGGTTCGGCATCCAATTGCCCGCCGCCGAGCTGGGCGCTCTGTGGCAGAACGTGT
The DNA here is from genome assembly GCA_031375485.1 of Gemmatimonadota bacterium. Classification (GTDB taxonomy): domain Bacteria; phylum Gemmatimonadota; class Gemmatimonadetes; order Gemmatimonadales; family GWC2-71-9; genus SHZU01. The sequence continues at coordinate 6,398 of JANMHX010000200.1, forward strand.
GGGCCCGCCACCTGGCATGGCGGGCCACCGGCTGATTCAGTTGTCGCAGCAGCCCGGGGCGCAGCAGGGCTCCTTGGCCTGAACCCCTGGCTTGGTGGCCCGGACGAAAGCACTCATGAATTTGCCGTCCACCAGCGGCGACATCGCATTCACGTCGATGCCTTCCGCCGCCAGGAACTCCCGGGCGTCTTCGATCTTGTAAATCCGGGTCGGCTCCAGGTCCACACCGGTGAAACCGGCCGCCTCGAGCTTGCTCCGGTACTCCCCGACTTCGAGTGCCCCGGCAATGCATCCGACCCAAAGCTCCATATTGCGCCGGAGCACGTCGGGCACCTCGCCGTTCACCACCACGTCCGACACCGCGAACCGACCGCCCGGCTTCAGGACCCGGAAGGCCTCGCTCAGCACCCGGTCTTTGTCGGCCGAGAGGTTGATCACGCAGTTCGAGATGATGACGTCGACCGAGTGGCTCGGCAGCGGGATGTTCTCGATCTCGCCCCGGAGGAACTCGACATTGGTGAGGCCTGATTTCTTGAGGTTCGACTGGGCCAGGGACAGCATCTCGTCGGTCATGTCGAGTCCGTAGGCCTTGCCCGTCGGGCCGACTCGTTTAGCTGAGAGCAGCACGTCGATGCCGCCGCCGCTGCCGAGATCGAGCACCGTC
>JANMHX010000217.1:0-3727 GCA_031375485.1 Gemmatimonadota bacterium
ACGGGACCGATGCCGCAAATGGCGTGATCGTGATTCGGACCAAACGAGGCAAGGCCGGACGGACCGTGTGGAACGCCTACACCGAACAAGGCGCCATCACTGACCGGAACAAGTACCCGACTGCCTACCGGGGCTGGCGCAATACCTCGACGGCGTCGAACACCACCCAGTGCCTGCTCAACCAAGTGGTGACCGGCATTTGCACCCAAGACAGCGTCAGTTCGTACAATCTGTGGGAGGACCCGGAATCGTCGCCCCTGGGCACCGGGAGCCGAAACCAAACCGGCCTCCAGGCCTCGGGCGGCACCGACAACGTTCGCTATTTCGTGGCGGGCGAGTTTGAACAAGAGACCGGCATCTATCGGCTGCCCACGGCCTTCGCGAACCGGATCTACGCCGGTCGAAACACCACTGAGTTGCCGAGCGAGCTCGACCGGCCGAACGCCCTCCGCCGGGTCAACCTCCGGGCCAACCTCAACGCGACCCTGAACGAGAAGATGGACGTTTCGGTGTCGAGCGGCTTCATCACCAGCAGACTCCGGCTGCCCCAGACCGACAACAACGCGGTCGGGGTCGGCTCGAACGCGTTCGGCGGGCCCGGATTCAAGAACTACACCTTCACCCCCGGCGGCGGCGTGGCCCGGAACAACCTCGGATGGCGGGCGTCGACTCCCGACGAGATCTTCGCGTTCACGAACCAACAGGACATCAACCGGACCATCACCAGCGCCACCTTCAACTACCGGCCGAATTCGTGGCTGACCGGTCGGGCCGTGGCCGGTCTCGACTTCATCGCACGCCAGGATACCGAACTCTGCCGCCGGGACGAATGCGCGTTCCTGGCCACCATTCGGACCGGGTACAAGGCCCACAACCGGACCAACTTCTACAACTACACCGGCGATGCCTCGATGGCGGCGACCTACACGCTGCCGCAAGCCATCGGCGCCAAGACGACGATCGGGGTGCAGTACGGTAAGGACAACAACACCCGCAACCTGTCGTATGGCGAAGACCTGGTCCCGGGTAGCACCGTCGTGTCGGCCGGCTCGATCCAGACGGCGGGCGAAGCGACCATCACCAGTGTCACCCTCGGCTACTTCGCCGAGCAGCAGCTCAGCTGGAAGGACCGGGTCTACCTGACCGGCGCCGTCCGCTCCGACCGCAACAGCGCCTTCGGCAATCAATTCAGCCGAGTGTACTACCCGAAGGTCTCGCTGTCATATGTGTTGTCCGACGAGCCGTTCTTCCCGAAGGGGTTCGTCTCGAGCCTCCGGCTCCGGAGTGCGTTCGGGGCTTCCGGCCGCCAGCCGGGCGGCAACGATGCGATCCCGTTCTTCTCGCCGTCGACCGTGAGCTACGACAACGTCGACTCGCCGGGCTTGGTCTTGAGCGCCTTGGGCAACGCCACCCTCAAGCCGGAACGGTCCCAGGAGTTCGAGTTTGGGTTCGATGCGTCGTTCGCCAACTCCACGGTCAACCTCGAAGTGACCGGCTACAGCAAACGGAGCAAGGACGCGCTGATCAACCGGACCATTCCGGGGTCGGTCGGCGGGCCGGCGGCCCGATTCGAGAACATCGGCGAAGTCCGGAACCGCGGGATCGAGGCTTCACTCAACGTGGTGCCGGTCAACGCGAAGTCCGTGGGCTGGGATTTCACCATCAGCGGATCCTATAACAAGAACAAGATCGTGAGCCTCGGCGGGACTCCGGCCAACCGGGGCACCACGACGTCCGACGTCGAAGGCTACCCGATCCAAGCCTGGTGGATGCGGACCTACACGTTCCAGGACAAGAACGGCGACGGCCTCATCACCGGCGACACCGCGAGCGCGGTCCGGGAGCTGTTCGTCACCGATACCGCCGTGTTTATCGGCCCGTCGTTGCCGGCGGCGGAGTTGACGTTCTACAACACGTTCGAATTCTTTGGCCGCAAACTCCGGATCCAGACGCTCCTGGACTCGAAGCTGGGCGGCTATCAACTGAACGGCACCGAGCGGATTCGATGTGATAACCGGTTGAACTGCCGGGGTGACGTCGATCCGAAGGCGCCGCTCTGGGAGCAGGCCAGGGCCATCGCGGTCCGGGTCCATCCGGCCCGTACCCAGGCCGGCTTCGCCGAAAAGACCGACATGCTCCGGTTCCGGGAGTTGTCGCTCACCTATACGCTGCCGACCAAACTCTCGCGGGTATTCGGTTCGAACCGGTCGACCTTCACCGTGGCCGGCCGGAACCTCGGGATCATCACCGGCTACAGCGGGATCGACCCCGAGGGCGGGTATTTCGGTACCAACATCGGCGTCCAGAGCGACTTCCAGACGCAGCCGCCCCCGACCTACTTCACGTTCCGTCTGAACGTCGCCTTCTAACCGGGCCAACCCATGACGACATCTACCATGAATACCCCGAACCTGTTTGGCCGCTGGCTCCGGCCCCTGGCCTTGGCCGGGCTCCTTGGCGCGACGGCCTGCGATAGCGTCCTCGAGGTCAACGACCCCGACATCATCACCACGGCCACGTCGACGGCGGCGGCACTCGCCCTCCGCAACGGCGTGGTGCTTCGACTGGCCCAAGCGATGTCCGGCGGCGGAGACAATCCCGACGGGATGTTTCCGTTCTCTGGGCTCCTCACTGATGAGTGGCAGTCGGGCGATTCGTTCGAGCAGCGGAACTCCACCGACCAACGGGTCATCGCCACCACCAACAGCTTCGTGGCCAACCTGTTCCGGCGGGTGCACCGGGTTCGGATCGAGGGTGCCTCGGCCATCAGCTCCCTCCGGCAGTACGCGCCGACGCCGACGTCGAACATCGGCCTGATGTTCGCCTTGGCGGGCTTTGCCGAAAACCAACTCGGCGAGAACTTCTGCAACGGGATTCCGTTCAGCGAAATCGCCAACGGCGCGATCATCTTCGGCGCCGGCATCAGCAACGACTCGACGTTCGGCCGAGCGATTGCCCATGCCGACTCGGCCCGGGTCTGGGTTGGCGGCACCGACGGGCCGCGGATCACGTCCTTGGCCGCGATCATCAAGGGACGGGCGCTGCTCAACCGGAACAAGCCGGCCGACGCGGCGGCCGCGGTGGCAGCCGTTCCCACCGCATTTGCGTACCAGATCACCCACTCCATCAACACTTCCGACAACGCCACCTGGCTCCAGAACATCAGCCTCAAACGGTATACGGTCGGCAACAGTGAGGGCACCAACGGCCTCAACTTCCGCGGAGCCAACGATCCCCGAATTCCGGCCGGACCGACGAGCGGCGGGGTGTCGTTTGACGGCGTTGCCCCCTACCTGTCGCAGGGGATCTGGGTCAACCGCACCGACCCCGTCAACATCGCCACCGGCATCGAGGCTCGGTTGATCGAGGCCGAGGCCGCCCTCCGGACCGATAACGTCGCGACGTTCCTGGCCAAGCTCAACGAGGCCCGGGCCACCAAGGCCGGGTTGGCGCCGCTGACCGACCCGGGCACGGCGGACGAACGGGTCAACCTGTTGTTCCGGGAGCGGGCGTTCTGGATGTTCGGCACCGGCCACCGGCACGGCGACCTCCGCCGTCTGATCCGGCAGTACAATCGGAGCGCCAACTCAGTGTTCCCGACCGGGAACTGGTTCAAAGGCGGGCCCTACGGGAGCGACATCAACTTCCCGATCCCGTTCGAGGAGACCAACAACCCGAACTTCACGACCTGCACCGACCGGAACGCCTAAGCCGACCGGTTCGCCGA
>JANMHX010000254.1:0-3898 GCA_031375485.1 Gemmatimonadota bacterium
CCACCAAGCGGGGCAGTTTGAGCGGCACGATGTTCCGGAGCCACCGGTCCGACACCAGGAACCAGAACCCGGCGGCCCCGGCACTGGTCACGGCCGCAAACAGGTTGATCCGCTCGGCGTAGGTCGGGGCCAGCGGCAGCAGGCCGAACACGTGGGCCATTAGGACGAACAGCGGGTTGCCGGGCGGGTGGGGAATGCCCAGCACCTTGGCGGCGGCGATGTACTCGGAGGTATCCCAAAACGCCGTCGTCGGCGCCAGGGTCGCGATGTAGATCCCGAGGACCGCCAGACCGGCGGCGGTGGCCCAGAGATACGGAGGCGGTTCGCGTTTCGTCATCTTAGTGCCGGAACATTCGGGTGCCGGTCAGGACCATCGCAACCCCGAGGCGGTTGGCCGTGGCGATGACTTCGGCGTCGCGCACCGATCCCCCCGGCTGGATGATGGCCGTGATGCCGGCCGCCGCGGCTTCTTCGACCCCATCGGGGAACGGAAAGAAACCGTCGGAGGCGAGCACGGCCCCTTGGGTCGGGTGCTGCTGCTGTTTGGCTTTGTGAATGGCCATGAACACGGCGTCGACCCGGCTCATCTGCCCGGCGCCAATGCCGATGGCCTGTTCGTTTCGGGCGATCAAGATGGCGTTCGACTTGACTGTGGTGACGGCGGCCCAGGCAAACCGGAGCTCATTGAGCTCGTCGGCGGTGGGGCGGCGGCCGGTCGGGACGGTCCAGTTGGCTTCGCTCGGATCGAACCGGAATCGGTCCTGGACCAGGAAACCGCCGCGGACCCGCTTCCAGTCGAACCCGGTGGCCTCGCCGATCGGGAGTTCGACCACTCGGAGGTTCTTCTTCTCGGCAAACACCGCGAGCGCGTCGGCGTGGACCGAGGGGGCGACAATGGCTTCGAAGAACAGGTCACGAAGCGACTCGGCGAGCGCGCGGTCGATCACGGTGTTGCAGGCGATGACGCCGCCGAAGGCCGAGAGCGGGTCGCCGGCGCGGGCCTTGTCCAATGCCTCGAGGGCGGTCCGGCCCACGGCCAGCCCGCACGGCGTCGTGTGCTTGACGATGCAACAGGCCGGGCGGCTCTTCCACACCGCGACCGCCGAGGTCGCGGCATCGATGTCAAGCAGGTTGTTGAAGGAGAGCTCTTTGCCCTGGCGCTGCTTGAGATCCCGAATGCCCCGCGGTTCCTCCGAGGCGTAGAGCGCGGCGCGCTGCTCCGGGTTCTCGCCGTACCGCAGCGGCAACAGCAACTCGGCCGAGAGGTTCAGGCGGGGCGGCAGGCCCTGGTCTTTGACCGTAAGGTAGCCGGCAATGGCATTGTCATAGTCGGCGGTGTGCGAAAAGACCTTGGCCGCAAACGCCCGCCCAACATCGGGACTGAACCCGCCGGCCGCGAGCAATTCGAGCACCTTGGGGTAGTCGGTCGGGTCGACGACGGGCAGCACGAACTGATGGTTCTTGGCGGCCGCCCGAAGCATCGATGGGCCGCCGACGTCGATGTTTTCGACCGCGTCCTCGAAGGTCACGTCGGACCGGGCGATCGTGGTCTGGAAGGGATAGAGGTTGACGGCCACCAGGTCGAACCGCTGGATGTCGTGCGCCGTGAGGGTGTCGCGATGTTGCTCGATGTCCGGCCGGGCGAGAAGACCGGCGTGAATCCGGGGGTGGAGGGTCTTCACCCGCCCGTCGAGGATCTCCGGGAAACCGGTGACGGTCTCGACCGGGGTGACCGGCAGTCCGGCCTTGGCCAGAATCCCCGCCGTGCCGCCGGTCGACACCAATTCGAATCCGAGTTCCACCAAACCACGGCAGAACTCGACGATCCCCCGTTTGTCGCTCACCGAAATAAGGGCGCGCTTCGTCATACCAGCCTAACTGAGAGTGAAAGGAACTGCCCGGCCAGTCGTCGTCGCCGCGAGGACCGCGGCGGGAAGGAGCCGGTGTTCGGTTTCCAGCACCCGGGCCGCCAGCAGCTCCGGAGTATCACCCGGAAGAACCGGTACCCGGGCTTGCCCGAGAATCGGGCCTTCGTCGTACCGCGCCGTCACCGCGTGCACGGTGGCGCCGCTCTCGAGGTCACCCGCGGCGAGGACCGCCCGGTGCACGTGCAGGCCGTACATCCCGGGGCCGCCGTGTTTCGGAAGCAGGGCGGGGTGCACGTTGATGATCCGGCCCAGAAAGGCGGTGACCACGGCCTCCGGGACCTGCTTCAAGAACCCCGCCAGCACGATAAAATCAATCCCGGCCGCCTCGAGCGGCCCCAGCCACTGACTCGGGTCGGAACTGGGCGCGAGCACCGCCGTCGGGATGCCCCGGGTACGAGCGATGTCGAGGGCTCCGGCGTCAGGCCGGTTGCTCAGGACGAACGCGACCGTGGCCGGGCCATCCACCGGGAGTGCCGCCAGCAGGGCCGCGAGGTTGCTGCCTCGGCCCGAGACACAAACGGCCACCCGCATCGACATAGCCGGTCAATATAAACCGAGCGGTTTGGTGCCAGGGCCGGCCACCAGCGCGGCGGCCGCCCCCAAGTCATCGGCCACCTCGAAGCCCTCGGCTCGGGCCTCGGTCTCATGATCCAGTCCCACCCCGGTTCGGACCAGAATCCCCCGGCCGCCGAAGGCCGTGGCCGGGGTCAGATCGGTGATCCGGTCACCGATCCAGGTCGAGCGAGCGAGGTCGAGGCCAAATTGGGCCGCCGCGTCGCGGTAGTGCTTGAGCCCGGGTTTCCGGCAGTCGCAGGGCCCGGTCACCGCAGGGTAATGCGGGCAGGCGAAGGTGGCATCCGGTGCCGCGTCGCCGAGCAGGTGGGCCACCCGGTTTGCCACCGCGTAGTAGTCATCCCAGGTAAAGAACCCGCGGGCGATTCCCGATTGGTTGGTGACTACCACGATGACCAGGCCCCGAGATCTGAGGTCCCGAATGGCCGCGATGGCGCCGTCGAGGACCCGGACCTCCGCCGGGTCCTTGAGGTAGCCGGGATCGGCGATGATCGTGCCATCGCGGTCGAGAAACGCCGCCGGGCGGCTCAATCCGGGCCGGCCAGTCGGCCGAGGGCCGTCCCGATCGGGGCGAGGTCACCATCGGCCAGGGTTCGCGGGTCGAAGACGATTCGGTTGTTGTTGACGCGGGCCAGGATGCTCGGTTCGCCGAGCCGGAGTTCCAGGAGCAGGGCGGCCGCGCCGCGGGGCCCGGGATCGATGGTGACCAGCATGGTCGGGAGCTCGGCCTCGGGAAACGAGCCGCCGCCGACCGCCGATTGGCCCGGTTCGAGCCGCGGGGCGAACCCCGCCGGGACAGTTTCCGCCAGCCGGGTGGCCCGTTCGGCCAGCACGGTCGGGCCGGTGGTGAGCATCCGAAGAACGGGAATGTCTCGAAGCGCCCGGATCGGGTCGCGATAGAGCTGGAGAGTGGCTTCGAGTGCGGCGAGCGTCAGCTTGTCGGCCCGCATGGCTCGGGCGAACGGGTTCTTTCGGAGGGGCTCGATCCACCGCCGCCGGCCGACGATGCACCCCGCCTGTGGGCCGCCCAGCAACTTGTCGCCGCTGAACACCACCAGGTCCGCTGCCTTGGCCGCCGCGGAGATCAGGGGTTCGCCGGTCAGGCCGTGGGCCGAGAGATCGAGCAGCAGGCCGCTGCCGGCGTCATGAATGACGGGGACATTGCGAGCGGCGCCGAGCGCAGCCAGCTCGGCGGGGGCAGGCGAAGTCACGAATCCGGCCATCGAGAAGTTCGACCGGTGCACGATCAGCAGCGCGCCGGTTCTCTCGCCGATCGCCTGCTCGTAGTCGGCGAGGTGGGTGCGATTGGTCGTCCCGACCTCGCGAAGGATGGCGCCACTCTTCTCGAGAATGTCGGGAATCCGGAACGACCCGCCGATCTCCACGAGTTCGCCGCG
>JANMHX010000260.1:0-12354 GCA_031375485.1 Gemmatimonadota bacterium
ATGATTGCGCAGTTAAAGTGGATCTCTCGTGCCCGCTCGGGCGAATAGCTCAGCTGGTTCAGAGCGCCTGCCTTACACGCAGGATGTCGGGGGTTCGAATCCCTCTTCGCCCATGTTCCGTCGCCAACTCCGGCGGCGGATCCGCCACCCGGACCCGGGTGACCTCGTAGGGAGGTTGTCAAGAATGCGTTTCCGTGTCGCTCCCCTCGTTCTTGGTCTTCTGACGGCCGCTGCCGTCCTGCCGGCGCACGCCCAATTGCGGGCGAGTCGTCCGCCGACGGCGCCGAAGAACTTGCCACGTCTCTTGATTGCCAATCCCCATTCGTTCCAGGCCGCGGACTCCGCGGCCGCGGTGCGGGTCGGCACCGGGATGCGAGAGAAGATTGAGGCCGTGGCGGATAAGTGGTACAACACGATTCAACGCACCCAGATGAACGACGCGTTGATCCAGTATGGCTACCCGCCGGACGCCGTGTTGCCGCCGCTGGTGGCGCGCCAACTGGGCACCCAATTGCAAGCCCGGGCCATCGTGGTCGGTACGCTGACCCGAGTCGAGGGAGGCCGGGTCACGGTTGAGGCCCGCCTGCTGGCCGGGAACGATCAAACCGGCCAAATGGTCACCATGACTCAAGCCGCGGGTCAGAGCTTCGAGGACTTGGGCGGCAAGCTCGGCGAAACGTTCCGGGGCGCGTTCAACGCGCTCCAGGAATCCAAGAACTGCGACAACTTGGCCGCCACCCAGACCGACAAAGCGATCGAGGCGGCCAACAAGGCCCTCAAGGCCCAGCCGAATCACGGCCCGGCCGAACTCTGTCTGGCGCAGATCGGCATCACCAAGAAAGCTCCGGCCGACCAGATCATCGGCCACCTGAAGAACGCTTCGCTCGGCGACCGGCTCAGCGTCGAAGTGCTCGGCGGCTTGCTTGGCCAGTATCAGGCCAAGGGCGATACCGTCAACGTCGTCGACTCGTACCGTCAATTGATCTTGGTGGCCCCGAACAACCAGAAGGTCGTCGAAGAGGCCATCCGGTACTTCATTGCCGCCGGCAAGTCGGATCTCGGTGAACAAATCGCGCAGGACGCCATCGGGCGCGACCCGTCCAACCCCGACATGCACAACCTGCTGGCTACCGCATGTCTGGTGCAGGACAAGGCGGAGAAGAACCTCTGCGCCATCAAGGCCATGGAGATGGTCTTCACGCTCGATACCGCCAAGGCCGACACGTTTAACCTGTCCAAGGTGCTGTATGTCGCCTCGCGCGACTCGTCGAACGGCGCCGTTTACGTCAAGTGGGGTCAGTTCGCGGCCAAGAAATTCCCGACCAACGCGTCGCTTCTCAACGAACTCGTCAAAGCCTACGAGCTGACTGGCCCGGTCGACAGCGCGGTCGCGGTGACCCGGCGGCTGATCGAGGTCGACAAGGTCGACATGAGCCCGGTGATTCGGTCGGTTCGGGCCTTGCTGAAGGAAAAGCGGTTCCGAGAGGCCGTCGAGCTCGGTGCCTTGGTCGAGCAAAACGGCCAAGAGAACGACAAGGCGAATCTCGGGAGCGTCTTGGCCCAGGAGGCCGGCCTCCCGATTTTGCAGACCCAGCCGATCGATTTCCCGCTCGCGGCCGAGATCGGAAAGAAAGCCGCCGGGTTGCTGCGGCCGGGTGGTCGCGCCCACCAACTTGCCAGCTACGTTCTCGGATTCGGGCTGCTCGGACAGGTGCCGACGAAAGACACCGATGTCGTCAATGCCAAGAGCTGCGACGCCGTAAACATCCTCGATGCTTGGATTGTGGAAACCAAGGCCGCGTTGACAGCTGGACAGCCGATTCAGCCTGAGGTGGTCGGGCAGCGGATCCAGGCGCTCGATGCCGGATACGGGCCGCGGATCGCGCAAATGAAGAAGGCCTATTGTAAGGGCAACTGAGCGGTTCTATATTCCGCGGCTCTTAAGGACTTTGGGGCTGTAGCTCAGCTTGGTTAGAGCGCCGCACTGTCACTGCGGAGGTCGCGGGTTCGAGCCCCGTCAGCCCCGTTTTCCCGGGTTCCAATCACCCCGTCTCATCCGAGGCGGGGTGATTGCTTTGAGGCCATCGTGACCACTCCTTCGTTCCATGAGCCGGTGCTGGGCGCCGAGTTGCTGTCGCTGGTTGGCGGTGCCAAACGGGTGGTCGACGGCACCCTTGGCGACGGTGGCCACGCCGAATTGTTCCGGGCGCGGGGGGCCGCGATTCTGGGAATCGACCGGGACCCCGAAGCCATAGCCAGGGCGCATCAGCGCCTGGGCGACGAACGGATCAGGTACCGGCTGGGGAGCGCGTTCGACCCCGAGATCCTGGCCGAGATCGGCCGATTCGGCCCCGACCTGATTCTACTCGATTTGGGGGTGTCGTCGCGGCAACTGGATGACGACGGTCTCGGATTCACCTTCCGGCCCGGCGCCCCACTGGACATGCGAATGGGCCGCGCCGGCACCACCGCCGCCGATCTCTTGGCGGACGCGAGCCAAGCCGAGCTGACCGCGTGGTTGGCCGACTACGGTGACGAACCGCGGGCCCGACGGCTGGCGGCCGAGGTGGTCCGCCGACGAGCCACCCGCCCGTTCCTCGTCAGCGATGACTTGGTCAACGCCATCCGGGCGGCGTTAGGCCCGCGGAGCGGGCCCGGCGACTTTGCCCGCATCTTCCAGGCGTTTCGGATCGCCGTCAACGACGAACTCGCCGGCCTCGCCGCCGCGCTGCCGGAGTTCCGCGACCGCTTGACCGGAGGTGGGGCTCTGGCCGTGATTAGTTATCATTCCGGCGAAGATCGCTTGGTCAAGAACGCCTTTCGTGACTGGAGTCAGGCCTGCGTTTGCCCTCCTACCCAACCGCGCTGTATCTGCCGGGGTCGCCCCCTTGGCCGGTTGGTCACCCGGCGTCCGGTTGGCGCCGGCGAGGACGAGATGCGGCACAATCCGCGGGCTCGGAGCGCCAAGCTCCGGGTCTTCGAGCGGACTGATGGCCCGGCGGGGTAGGGCCCGGGGCCGCTACTGGCTGGCGTTCTGGCTGGTGCTTTTTTTTGCCGTCGCGGCCACCGTACTCCTTCGCCAGACGGCTTCCTATGATGTGGCCGCGCGGCTCCGGGAACTCAAGAAGACCCGGGGTGGTCTCGAGGCGCTCCAGGCCCAGACCGAGCGCCGGATTCAGGTCGCCTCGACCGCCCAGGTGCTACTCCCCAAAGTGTCCCGCTTCGGACTTGGCGTACCACTGGACACGGCGGTGACGATTCTGATGGTGGACGACTCGACCGGTAGCGGCCGGCCCCGGTAGCATGGCCAAGACCGAAACCCGAATTCAGACGATTCAGGCCGGGTTGTTGATCGGGGCGTTGGCCCTGGCCGGCCGGGCCGGCTATCTGCAACTGGTCCAGGGCGAGGACTATGCGAAGCGGGCGGCCCGGCAGCGGACCGAACACAAGTACCTCGAAGCGCCTCGCGGGGTGATCTACGACCGGGGCGAAACGCCGCTGGCGACGTCGCTGGAGCGGTATCACGTCACCATCGCGCCGGAACAGGTCAAAGACAAACCCGTGCTCCTCAGGATCTTCCGGTCGGACATCGGTGTCAAATCCGACCGACTGGCGGCGGCCTTGCGGTCGGGCGAGCCGTTCTACGCCCATGGCCCGTATACCGCCGGCCAAGTCCGCCGGCTGCGGGAGGTCCGCGGCGTGTACCTGGCCCCGATCTACCGGAGGGAATACCCCTCGGGCCCGCTGGCCCGGCCCCTGATTGGGTCGCTCACGGCGGACAGCTCCAGAGGGGCCACTGGACTCGAGCGGTTTCTCGATTCACTCCTCCAGGGCATCCCCGGCGAAACCGTGCTGCTGAAAGACGCCCGCGGCCGAACCTACGAGTCGCCGGAGCGGGTGGTTCGGCTCCCGACGCGAGGGCACGACGTCGTGCTGACCATCGACAAGGAGCTCCAGGAAATCGCGGAAGGGGGCCTGGCAGCGGCGTTCGAGGCGTTCCATCCCAAACGGGGTGACGTCATTTTCCTCGACCCCCGGACCGGCGAGATCCTGGCCGCCGCCTCCCGCGAGATCACGGACGCCGGGCAGCCGATGGCCAGTGCCTCGTACTTTACCAGCGCCTTCGAGCCGGGTTCCACCGCGAAACCCCTGACCGCCGCCGCGCTGCTGCAGTTGAGCTTGGTCGATCGCGACGACGCGGTCTCCCCGGAGAATGGCCGGTGGTCGATGCCGGGCCGGAGCCGACCGATCGTCGATGACCATCCCCAGAAGATTCCCGTGACGCTGGCCCGGGCGATTCAGGTGTCCAGCAACGTGGCCATGGCAAAATTTTCGACCCGGATGACCCCGGCCCAGCACTACGATGCGCTTCGTCGGTTTGGCCTCGGGTCGCCGACGGGGGTCGAGTTTCCCTTTGAAGAACCCGGCGTTCTGCCGAGCGCCCATACATGGCGGGCCGGCGGTACCGGCCCGAGCGCCGCGATGGGGTATGCGCTCATGGTCACGCCGGTTCAGCTGGCGGCTGCATACGCTGCGTTGGCCAACCAGGGACGCCTCTTGGCTCCTGCGATCATCAAAATCATCCGCCGCCCTGACGGGGAAGTGGTCTACCAGCATCAGCCGACGATGGTCCGGAACGCGGTATCGGCGGAGGTGGCCGCCACGTTGCGACAGTTCCTCGCCCTGTCCGCCGCCGATTCGGGAACCGGTGGGCGCGCCCAGGTCAAGGGATCGGTGTTAGGCAAGACCGGGACGGCGAAACTGGTCGAGAATCGCCAGTACACCAACAAGCACGCCGCCTCGTTCGCCGGCATGTATCCGGCTCAGGACCCCCAACTGGTGTTCGTGGTTCGAATCGAAGATCCCCAGGGCGCGTATTCCGGTGGCTCGGTGGCGGCCCCGCTGGTGGGCGATATGCTCCGACAGGCCCTCGCCGCTCGCCGGACGACCCTTGACCGGGCCATGCTGGCGGAGTCGCGGATCGAGCGGCCGCGAGCGGTCGAGCCCCGATCGGAGGCCGTCAACCGGGGCGAGGTGAAGTGGATCGGGCTACCGCTTCCCGCCGCTCGGCCGACACCGGCCCGCATCGCGGAGATTCCCGATGTCGTCGGTCAATCGGTTCGGTCCGCGGCCATGGTATTGCACCGCCGCGGGTTTCGAGTCCGGCTCGAGGGCCGGGGCACCGTGGTCCGGATGTCGCCCCAGGCCGGCGACTCCGTGAGCACCGGCATGGTCGTCACCGTCACCGCCGCTCCGGCCCGTCCGTCATGACACCGAAGCCGCCGGATCCGGCCGAATTGCTCGCGGCCCTGCGAGCCGAGTCATTGCTGGTCGGCGGCCCTCCGCGGCTCCCCGTTTTGACTGGGATCACGATGGACAGCCGGTCCGTCGCCCCAGGATTCCTGTTCGTGGCGGTTCGGGGCTCCCAAGCGGACGGGCATCGCTTTCTTCCGTCGGCGGTGGCGGCCGGCGCCGCGGTGGTGGTCGTGGAACGGCCATCCGGTCTGGCCGTTCCCGAGATCGTGGTGACGGATGGCCGCCGGGCGGCGATCGCACTGGCCCGCGCCTGGTATGGCGATCCGGGCCGGCGGTTGTCGATGGTGGGCGTGACGGGCACCAGCGGGAAAACCACGACGACCCTCCTGGTGCGGCACCTGTTGAACCGCCGGGGAACCGCGGGCAGCATCGGGACCCTCGGCGCCTTCGACGGATCGGACCGGCCGATCCGGTCCACGGCCGGCTCGTTGACCACGCCCGGTCCCATCGACCTCCAGGCCACGCTGGCGGGCCTCGTCAGCGCCGGGGTGGACCGGGTTGCCATGGAAACCTCCTCGCATAGTCTCGACCAAGGGCGGCTCGACGGCCTTCGGTTCGATGGCGCGGTGTTCACCAACTTGACCCGGGAGCACCTCGATTATCACCGGACCATGGATGAGTACCGGCTGGCCAAGCTCAAATTGTTCGACTATCTGGCGCCGGGTGGTGTGGCCGCGGTGAACGGCGACGACCCAGCGTGGGCGGGCCTCGAGACCAGGCCGAATGTCCTGACGTTCGGACTCCGGCCGGGCGCCCTGGTGCGCGCCGAATCGGTCCATCTCGGACCGGTCTCGACCCGGTTCACACTCGCCGGCCGGTTCGGCACGGCGGACATCGAACTGCCGTTGCCGGGTGAGTTCAACGTGTCGAATGCCCTCGGGGCAGCCGCCGTGGCGCTCGGCTTGGGGCTCGATCTCCGCGTCGTGGCCGAGGGGCTGGCCGGGGCGCCGCAGATTCCCGGGCGGATGGAGCGGTTGGTCGAGAGGCCGTGCGTGGTGCTCCGCGATTATGCCCACAAGCCCGACGCGCTCGAGCGGGTGCTCCTGACCCTCCGTCCGCTGACGGCGGGCCGGCTGATCGTGCTGTTCGGCTGCGGCGGCGACCGGGATACCGGCAAACGCCCAATCATGGGACGGATCGCCGCCGACCTCGGCGATTTGACGGTGGTTACCTCGGACAATCCGCGGACCGAGGACCCGGAGCGGATCATCGACGACATCCTGGCGGGCATTCCCACCGGAGCCCTGGTGCGCCGGATCACGGACCGACGGGCGGCGATCCAGTGGGCGTTAGGCGAGTCCCGCCCCGGCGACACGCTGCTGTTGGCGGGGAAGGGCCATGAGACCTACCAGATCATCGGGACCGAGTCGGTGCCGTTCGACGAACGGGCCATCGTGGCCGACGCGATCAGGGGGCACTGATGCAATGGACTGATGACGCGGTCCGGACCGCGCTTGGTCTTGGGGCGGGCGATTCGGCGGTCAGGTACCGCGCGGTGGCGACCGATACGAGGCAGATCGGACCGGGGGCGTTGTTCGTGGCCCTCGAAGGGGAGCGGTTCGACGGCCACGCGTTCTTGGCCGCCGCCGTTGCGGCCGGCGCGACCGCCGCCGTGGTCCGCCGGGGCACCAAGCCGGTGCCCGGGCTCCGGTTCTACGAGGTCGACGACACCCTCCGGGCTTTCGGATGGCTCGCGCGCCACCGGCGGCGGCAGTTCTCGGGGCCGGTGGTGGCGGTGACCGGTACCAACGGTAAAACGTCGACCAAAGAGATGCTCGCGGCCGTTCTCGGAACCCGGTACCGGACCCATGCCACTCGCCTGAACCTGAACAACTTGGTGGGCGTGCCGCAGACCATTCTCGAATGCCCGGAGGGGGTTGAGGCGATGGTGGTGGAGGCGGGGGCCAATCTGCCTGGCGAGATCGCCCGGTACCGGGAGATCATCGAGCCCGACATCGCCGTCATCACCAACGTGGACGCCGGCCATCTCGAGGGGTTCGGATCGCTGGAGGGAGTCTTGGAAGAGAAGCTGGCGTTGGTGCAGGATGTGCCGCTGGCGATCGTCGGGGTCGACGATCCGGCGCTGGCGGCGGGCGCCCGGCGGGGGGCCCGGCGCGTCGTGACGGCCGGGCTCTCGGGCGCCGACGTCGTGCCCGATCAGGTTGCCGTCCAGCCGAGCGGGCGGGCGCGGGTCACCGTGGGGAACCTCAGTTTCACCATCGCGCAACTCGGGCTCCATCAAGCGAAGAACGCCATGCTGGCCTGGGCCGTTGGCCAAGCGCTCGGCCTGCCTCCGGCGCAGGTGGCGCGGGGACTTGAATCGTTTACTCTTCCCGCGGGCCGCGGTGAATTGACCGAGCACGGCCGCCTGACGCTTCTCAACGATTCCTACAACGCGAACCCGGCTTCGTTTCGGGCCCTGGTGGATCTGGTGGGGTCGATGCGGGCCGGCCGCCGGCTGGTGTTCGTGGCCGGCACCATGCGGGAACTCGGGGCCGATTCGGCGGCGGAGCATGTCGCGATTGCCGATGTGCTGGCGGCCCTCAATCCCGATGTGCTCGGGGCGGTCGGGGAGTTCGTTCCGGCGCTGGAGCGGCACCGAGCCCTTTTCGGCCCTCGGCTCCTGACCGCCGATGATGCGGTGGCGCTTGCCCCGCTGATGGCGGCAGAGCTCCGGGGCGACGAGCTCGTGGTGCTCAAGGGTTCGCGGGGCGAACGGCTGGAACGAATGATTCCTGAACTGGCGGGTCGCGCGGCGACCTAGAGTCGAGGCGAATGCTCTATCATCTGTTGGCCCCGTTGGGCCGTGACTACATCCTCTTGAATCTCTTCAACTACATCAGCTTCCGCGCTGCCGGGGCGGTCGTCACCGCCTTGGTCATGGCCTTTTGGTTCGGCCCGATCATCATTCGGAAATTGACCGAGCACAAAGTCGGCCAGGTCGTGCGAACCGGCCTGCTCGCCTCGCACGAGTCCAAGCGGGGCACCCCGACGATGGGGGGACTCATCATTCTGTTGTCGACGGTGGTGCCGACTTTGCTCTGGGCTCCGTTGACCAATCGGTTCGTCATCGTGGCGATCCTGGCTACGCTCTGGACCGGCGCGATCGGTTTTCTCGACGACTACTTGAAAGTGGTGCAAGGGAAGCCCCGCGGGTTAATTGCCCGTTGGAAGCTGGCTGGGCAATGCAGTTTCGGGATCGTGCTGGGTCTCTACCTGTGGCTTCAGCCGGTGGTGCCAGCGTCGACCTTGCCGTCGACGGCGACGGTGTTGCCCTTCGTCAAATACACCGTGGTCCTGTTTCTGCCGTTGGCGTACGTCGGCTTCGTCACCTTCGTGGTGACCGGTACCAGCAATGCGGTGAACATGACGGATGGTTTGGACGGCTTGGCCACGGGCTTGACCGCCATCGCCGCCGGGGCGTTCGCGTTCTTCGCCTACATTTTCGGCCGCGTCGACATGACCTCGTACCTGAACTTCTACTATTTGCCCGGGGCGGGCGAGCTCACCGTGTTTTGTGCGGCCCTGATGGGCGGGGCGATCGGTTTTCTCTGGTTCAACGCCCACCCGGCCCAAGTCTTCATGGGTGACACGGGCAGCCTGGCCATCGGCGGCGCCCTGGGGACGGTGGCGATCTTGCTCCGGGCCGAGTTCCTGCTGTTGATCATCGGCGGCGTGTTCGTGGCCGAGCAACTCTCGGTGATTGTCCAGATGGGGGTCTACAAGATTTACAAGCGGACCCGGGGGCGGGAATACGCGGATGCCCACCGGGTGTTCCGGATGGCGCCGCTCCATCACCACTTCGAGAAGAAGGGGTGGGCCGAAACCCAGGTCGTGGTGCGGTTTTGGATTGTCGGGCTCCTGTGTGCCTTGGTCGCGTTCGCGACCCTCAAGATTCGTTAGGCAGGCGTCGTGTTCGGGATCGACGTACGAGGCGAAGTGGCCGTCATCGGCCTGGGACGGAGTGGGTCGGCGGCCACCCGGTTGCTCTGCCAGGCCGGGGTCGTGGTGTATGCCTCGGACGGGGGCAGCGGTCCCGCCCTCGAGGCCACGGCCGCCGCCCTTCGAGTGGTGGGCGCCACCGTGGAGGTTGGGCGTCACGATCTCGACCGGATTCGGCGGGCTTCGGCCGCGGTCCTGTCGCCCGGGGTGCCGCCCGACGCGCCGCCGGTTCTGGCGGCCCGCGCCGCGGGGATCCCGGTGCTGGCAGAGGCGGAACTTGGGCTCCGGGCTCTGGGGCCGGCGGTCCGGTTTGCCGCGGTGACCGGCACCAACGGGAAGACCACGACCACGAGTTTGGTGGCCCACCTGCTGTCCGCCGCCGGCCTCTCCGCCCGGGCGGTGGGCAACATCGGCACCCCGGTGTCGGAGATTGCCTTGGCGGCGGAACGACCGGCGGTGCTCGCGGTCGAGCTGTCGAGCTTCCAACTCCACGACATGCCGACCATCCGGCCCACGGTCGGCGTGTTGACCAACCTCGCCCCCGACCACCTCGACCGCTACCCGACACTGGCCGATTATTACGGCGACAAGATGCGGATGGTGGCCAATGCCACTCGGGAATCATTCTGGATCACGAACGAAGATGACCGGGCGTCGGCTGAATGGTTTGGGTCACCCAAAGGCCGGCGGCGGCGGTTTTCGATCCGCGGTCCGAGTGACGGCTGGTACGATCGCGAGGGTGATTGCCTGAAACTTGGCGATGTCGTGATTATCGAACGGTCCCGGTTTCCTCTGTTGGGCGACCACAACGTGGCGAACGCGCTGGCCGCGGCGCTCGCGGCCCACGCGTTCGGTGCGTCGGTGGCCGCCATCGGCCAAGGCTTGGCGACCATTCCGAGGCTGGCGCACCGGATCGAGCCGATCCGGGAGGTGAGGGGGGTCCTGTGGATCAACGATTCCAAGGCCACCAACATTTCGTCGACGGAGGTTGCCGTCGCCGCGATGCAGCGGCCTTTCGTGTTGCTGCTGGGCGGCCGTCACAAGGGCGAGCCGTACGACCGGTTGGCCCCACTGTTGGGCCGGTGCCGGGCCGTCGTGGCGTTCGGGGAAGCGCGGCCGCTGATCGTCGGGGATCTCGGGCAATTGGTTCGGGTGGAGCCGGCCACGACCTTCGAGGAGGCCATGGCCGTCGCGGCCGCCGCGGCGTCGCCGGGTGATGTCGTGCTGCTGTCACCGGCCTGTTCGAGTTACGACCAATTCGCCAACTACGAGCAACGGGGCGCCCGGTTCCGGGCCCTGGTGGAGGCCATGTGACCCGTCCCGCTTTCGACCATCCCGGCGATCACCGGTGGGAGACTCGGCTGATCGTGGTGCTCGTGGCCGTTCTGACAGTGTTTGGTCTGGTCAGCGTGTACTCGGCCGCCACGTTCCAGGCGGGCGCTTTTCGGGAGGCACTGAAGCAGCTGACGGCCGCCGGAGCCGGCGGGGTGGCGTTGTTGATCGCCGCGGGGGTCGACTACCGCCGGTGGACCCGCGCCGCGTGGTGGCTCCTTGGGTTGACGGTGGTCTTATTGGTGGCTCTGCTACTACCGGGCGCCGCCGTCATCAACGGGTCCCGCCGGTGGATCAGTGTGGCCGGGGTCGGGTTCCAGCCTTCGGAATTGGCGCGGTTCTCGATCGTGGTCTGGGCCGCGATGATCGCCGCAAAAAAGGGTGAGACGATCCGCCAGTTCAAGATGGGGGTCTTGCCGGTGCTGCTGGTCACCGGGTTCGTGGCCGTTCTCGTCTTGGTCGAGCCGAACCTCTCGATCGCCACGATCATCGGACTGCTGGGGGGGGTGGTGCTGTTCACCGCCGGGGCCCGGATCGGCCAGTTCTTGCTGATCGCGGTGGTAGCGGTGTTCCTGGCGGTGGGCTCGATCATGGCGGTCCCGTATCGGTTCACCCGGGCCAAGTGCTGGCTCGGCCTGGCCACCGATTGCGCCACCGGGACGAACTATCAGCTCGACCAAGCCACCAAGGGGTTTGCCTCCGGCCGGTTGCTGGGCGCCGGGTTCGGGGAGGGCCAGCTCAAGCTGGAGTATCTCCCGTACGCCACCAACGATTTCTTGTTTTCCACCATCGGTGAGGAGTGGGGTTTTCTCGGCGTGCTCTTCGTGCTGGCGCTCTTCGTCCTGTTTTGTTGGCTGGGGTTTCGGATTGCCCGCACCGCGCCCGATCCCTTCGGGCAGTATCTCGCCACCGGTCTCACGGCGTCGGTCGGACTCACCGCCTTGATGCACATGGCCGTGAATGTCGGGCTGATGCCAACGACCGGGGTGACCCTTCCGTTCATGTCGGCGGGCCGGTCGAGTCTGATGGTGACCCTGGTGTCGGTCGGGGTGATCGTGAGCGTGGGGCGGATGCGGGGCCGCGCCGGCCCCCCGTGACCGATCCGAAGACCGTGATGATCGCCGGCGGCGGAACCGGCGGCCATCTGATGCCGGCCCTGGCCATCGCCGAGGCGCTCCGCGTCCGCCACCCCGGCTGGCGGATTGTCCTGGTCGGCGCCACCCGCGGCGTGGAGGCGCGATTGCTCCCCGAGCGGGCGTTTCCGTTCCACCTGCTGCCGTTCGAACCGATTTACCGACAGCAGTGGTGGAAGAATCTGCGCTGGCCGGCGTTGGCGGTCCGGCTGATTCGGCTGGTCGGCAAGCTGCTCGACCGCGAACGGCCTGACCTCGTGTTAGGCACCGGTGGTTACGCCTCGGGTCCGGTAGTCTGGGCGGCTGCGCGCCGCGGAATCCCGACGGCGATGCTCGAGCAGGACGCGTTTCCGGGCTTGGTGACCCGGTGGCTCGCCCCGCAGGTGCGGGAGGTGTATTTGGGCGCACCGGAGGCGGCGGCGGCCTTGCACGCCGGCAGCCATACCAGGGTCGGGTTTACCGGGAGCCCCATCGTGCCGCCGTCCTTCGAACGACAGGCTGCGGCCCGGGTCGCGCTCGGCATTGCGCCCGGTCGGCCTGTAGTGGTGGTAATGGGCGGCAGCCAGGGATCCCTCGCCATCAATCGACTGATTGCCGAATGGCTGGGGCAGGGCGGCGCGAAGGGGCTGAC
>JANMHX010000276.1:0-12048 GCA_031375485.1 Gemmatimonadota bacterium
GGGGTGCTTGCCATCATGCGATTGAACATATTTAGCTGCAAATCTAAAGTCTAGTTAAGCCGTTAACGCATGTACACCAATGCCAATTTTGCCCGGCAATTCTGCTTCGCTAAACAGGTTTCCATCAATAATGGCTTCCAGAATTCGTAACATCCGGCCATCTCCGCAGAGCGCAATACAACGTTCACTGCTGACATTCAAAAAGCCGGGATTGCTGTGTGTAAACCGCGCCGGTGCAAGCAAACTTTTAGTGATGATAACGGGCTTCCCGTCAATTGACGCAGTAGCACCCGGATACGGTGGTGCAACAGCACGAATCAGATTATGAATGTTTTGCGCGCTATCGCGCCAATCGATCACGCCGTCGGCGGGTTTACGGCCGCCGTAATAATTTCCTTTGCTTAAATCTTGCGCACGCATTCGCGCCGTGCCGTTTATCAGCTCGGGCAGCGCTTGGTTTAGCGTGATTTCGGCGGCCAGTGTGACTTTTTGAAATACATCATGCGCATTATCGTTCGGCAAAATGGGTACCGCCGTTTGATCGACCTGTGGAGGGGTGGTGACCAGTCGTCCGCCTTGCTCGATCACGCCCGAAAGCAGGTGGAGGTCCTCGGAAGCGCACGGTGACGTTATATTCGCAGGTTCTTTCCCACTAAACCCACGCCTGGAAACTCGCGGATGTCCATTAAGTCCGATCGCTGGATTCGCCGGATGGTGAAGGAACACGCCATGATCGAGCCCTTCACCGACTCGCAGGTCCGGCACGTCGATGCCCAAGGCCGGAAGGTGATTTCCTACGGCGTGTCCTCGTACGGTTACGACATGCGGGTGGCCGGCGAGTTCAAGATCTTCACGAACGTGCTGTCCGCCATCGTCGATCCCAAAGACTTCGATCCGAAGAGCTTCGTCGAATTTCAGGGCGACACCTGTATCGTCCCCCCGAACAGTTTCGCGCTGGCCCGTTCGGTCGAATACTTCCGGATCCCGCGGAATGTCCTGACTATCTGCGTCGGAAAGTCGACCTACGCCCGTTGTGGGATCATCACCAACGTGACCCCGTTCGAACCGGAATGGGAAGGCCACGTCACCCTCGAAATATCCAACACGACGCCGCTTCCGGCCAAGGTCTATGCCAACGAAGGCATTTGCCAGGTACTGTTCTTCGAGGCCGATGCGGACGACGTCTGCGAGACGAGCTACAAGGACAAGGCCGGCAAGTACCAGGGCCAGTTGGGCGTCACCCTTCCAAGGTTGTAGACCATGACCTACCAATACATCGACCCGGCCCTGCCCCGCCACCTCGATGGGTGGCGGAGTCCGACCCTCGGACTCGACATGCCGGTCGTCCGCTACGGTCACGCGGGCCATCCGTTGTTGCTGTTCCCAACGGCCGCCGCCGACTATCTGGAATGCGAGCGGTTCTTCCTGATCAAGTCGGTCGAACCGGCCATCATGGCCGGGCGGATCCAGGTGATCTCGATCGAGAGCATCAACAAGTTGGCCTGGATGGACCGGACGTTGCCGGTGGCCGAGCAAGCCCGGCGGCAAGATCTCTACGCCCGCTACGTCGAGAATGAGTTGGTGCCGTGGATTCGAAATGGGGTCGGCAATCCGGGGGCCCGGATCGCCACCTCGGGCGCGAGCTTCGGGGCGTACCACGCGGCCAACGCGTTGTTCCGCCGCCCCGACCTGTTCGATGCCACCATCGCGATGAGCGGCTTCTACGACTTGGCCCCCGACTACTTCAAGGGCCATTCGGACGACAATGCCTATTTCAATAATCCGATGTGGTATGTCGACCGGCTGGAAGGCAGTGCGCTGGAAAACCTCAGGCACCACTGCCGGATCGTGATCGTGACCGGCCAAGGGGCGTACGAGGCGCCGGAATGCTCCCGACGGCTCTCCGAGTTACTCCACCGGAAGGGGATTCCTCACACCCTCGATCTGTGGGGGCAGGATGTGAATCACGACTGGCCCTGGTGGCGCCGGATGTTGCCCCACTACGTCGACAAGCTCTGGCCCTAGACCCGCTGCAACGGGCGGCTCAAGGAGGTCGCCCGCCAACTCCCCAGCTCGCTTTCCATGGTCCTCGCCGCGGCGAGGGCCACCGGTCCGAGGGTTCGCGTCGCCAGCTCGGGCAATCCGTCGATCGCCCGTTCGAGTTCCTCCAATCGCGATTCGATGTCCGCCGACCGAATGGCGGCGGCGTGGAAGTCGGCGTGACCGGCCCAGCCGTGAAGCGCGGCCGCCCGGGCCGGCAAGAAGACCGAGAGCGTCGTCAGGCTCGCCGAGACCCAGAACGCTTCGCTCAGGTGCAGCACATGCAGGGCCGCCACCACGGCGGCGGCGCCAAACAACACTTCGGTCCGGCGGTGAACGACGTGGCTCAAATGCCGGAGCCGGGATGCATTGCGGTCGTGGTAACCTCGTTGATCCTGAATCTCATAATCACGGAGCAGCCGGCGGCAGGTGGCGAGGTGCTCGGTCGAAAAAGCCGAGGCGCCGAACCCCAATTGGCGAACCAGCGCCCGGTAGTACCACCCGGTCCACCGAACCCTTGGGTCATCGGCCGAAGGATTGGCCGGGAGGCGGCTGCTGGCGGTGGTCACCCCGAGCGGCCAGAGAAAGGTGAGATGGCGCACCTGCTCGGCCAGGAGCCGGTAGTCGATCCACCGCTCGTGGAACCGCTGCCGCTTGCCCCAGAGAGTGACGCCGAGAATCGTCAAGATCACGGCGAGTTCGATCCAGCTCCAGAGTCCGGCGGACTGCCACTCGTTCACCATCGCGATGAGACCCACGACCGCCGCCACGGCCGCCATCCAAGCCAAGCTGAATACCATCGTGAACGCGGACCGATACCGGTCGGCGTAGTAGGTCGCCAAGTGGTCCAACCAGCCGTGAGCCGGGGCCAATCGATCGGTCAGTCGATCTCGAATGGGGGCGTCGAGGCCGGCCCACCGAGTCTGCCAGTCTCTCGCGGTGGACTCGGGATAGCTCGTGGGGAGTCGTCGCACGGTGAGCTGCCGGAGCGCGCCGAACCAGGCGAGGCCGGTCGGGGCCAGTGCCGACATGACCGAGCCGGGCAGCCGCAAGAGGAAGCCGGTCAGCGCCCTGTACGAGGTGCCCAAGTGGCCGGCCACGACGGTTTCGCGGAAGTAGGCGGTCCGCCCGTTCCAGCCTGAATGGCCGGCCAGCCCGGAATGTTCCGGCGGCCGCACCAGATCCCCAATCCGCCGTTCCAGCCGGCTCAAGCCCTTCTCCGCCCCGTGGTCCGGATCGCGAGGGTCCTCGAGCCAGGCAACGGCCGGGTTCGCCGGATCGATCCTGACGATCGGGATCTCCTCGCGCCGGGCCGCGGTCAGCACGTTGGCGGTGCCGCCGAGGCCGCGACCGTGCTCGCCGTCCCAGATCACGATCAACAGGTCCGAGTGACTGAGCACCGCCCGACCGAGGCTGTCATAGGCGTCGAACCGGTCGGGCTCGCCGTCCATGACCATCGTGGCGGCGGCGGCGCGGCGGAGCCGGTCGAAATCGGCGTCCGATCCGGGGCGGGACCACGACGGCGCCCGCCAGGCGCCGTCGAAGTCCTCCCGATAGCGGGCGGCGTCGAAGGGGAGAATGGCCCAGAGGTGGTAGCCCGCCTCGATGCCCTGATTCGCCACGATACGGTCGGCGCCTTCGGCGAGACCCGAGATCACTGCGAGGACCGGGGCCGAGTCCTCGGCATAGCCGTTCGACCCGTCGGCCGCCGTGTGGCCAATTTGGGATTTGACCGCCTCGAGGACGGTCCGAACCGTGGTGCCAAGGACGTGCTCGAGCGTTAGCGTGCGATCCGCCGGCCCGGGTGCCAGCCGGTCCCAGCGGTGCCCAGTGATCCCAACTCGAAAGGTGAGCGGCGGGCGGGGCGGGTTCAGCGGCTTCGGAGTCATGGTGGGAATTGGCCGCTTCGGGCGCGTAGCGTCAAGTCCCCCGCCGGCCCTTGCTCGGGCCCAGTCGGAACCGGATATTGCAGGCGCCATGGCCCACGACGTCTTTGTCTCCTATTCCAGTCAGGATCAGGCGACCGCCCTCGCGGTCGTGAACGCGCTCGAGTCGAACGGGGTGCGGTGCTGGATGGCGCCGCGCGACATCCGGGCCGGGGACGTCTGGGCCCAAGCGATCGTCAGCGCGATTACGTCGGCTCGAGCGCTGGTGCTGGTGTTCTCGTCCGGGGCGAATCGGTCGGGTCATGTGGCCAACGAAGTCGATGCGGCGATTCGAAAGGGCGCCATCGTGGTGCCGTTCCGAATCGAGAACGTGATGCCCGACGGCGCGCTCGAGTTCCATCTCCGGAGCCGCCATTGGCTCGACGCGCTCACCCCCGACCTGGGGCGGCATCTCGGCGACCTGGTGGGGACGCTGAAGGCGTTGCTCGGGCAGCCATCCCAGTCGATGCCCCAGACGGAGTTTGGGGTCCCGGTGCCGCCGCCCCTGCTTCCCAAGCCGAAACCCCGGGTCGAAACCACCGACAGCGGGTTCCACTTCAAGGTCCCGAAACCGCGGCTCCCGTCGTCCCCGAAGACCTGGAAGTACGCCGCGGGCGGGTTCGGCGGGCTGGCCGTGCTCTACTTGGTGAGCCGGTTGGTGGGCGGTTCCGGCTCGACGCTCCACGCCTTCGAGGTCAAGGAAGCCACCTCGGGATCCGAGTTTCGAGCCACCATCCGCCCCCGGAGCATCCGGTTCTTCGAGAGCCCGTCGAACATTCCGCCGCGGGACAACCGGGTCTACGACGACTCGTTCATCGCCTCCCAGACCCGATACATCAACACCGAAGTCTGGCTCGACTTCGACGCGCCGAAGCGGGAACTGTACGTGCCCCTCAACTGCACCACGTACGATCAATCGGGCGGCCTGGTGGCCACTTTCGTCCTGGCCAATCGGATCCGGGCCGACGCAACGGACTGGTACAACCAACTGGGATGGGGCCGTCAAACGCCGGGCTCTTGGAAGGCCGGGGCGTACCGAGTCGATTGTGCGTACGGTGGGAAGGTCGTTGCGAGCGGGTCGTTCAAGGTGACCGACTAACGGGTGATGTCGTACACCTGAAGGCTCGGGTTAGGCGGGTTCTTGGCGGCAAAGACGAATAGCCGGCCGCCGATCCGGGCCACCTCCCCGGTATGCAGGCCGTCGGGCACCACCACCGACCCCACCAGCACTGGCCGAGCCGGATCGGCCAGATCGTAGACATAGAGCCCCTGCTTGGCCAACCGTTCCGCCGTGATGACCAGCAAGGTGCCGTCGTCGGTCACGGCCACGTCGCTGACCGTTCGGATCTCGGGGATCACGAGCGAGTCGACCAGGACGGGGGCACTTCCGCTGATCCGCCAGATCTTGACCGCATCGCCCACGCCCGCACCGTTGCGGCGGCTCCCGCCCCAGGTGCCGGTGTAGGCGTACTGGCCCTTGACCCAGAGATCGGAACCCCAGCGTTCCGCGACGTTGTTGCCGCCGCCTAACGTGGCGAGGGTGGTCGGGTCGAGCTTCCAGAGTCCGCTGGTGAAATCATTGGCCCAGAGCGCGCCGCCGGCCAGCATGACCCCCCACACAAACGTGTTGCCGGTTCCCCCGGGGCGGACCTGGGCCCGGATCCGGGAGGTCAAGTCGCCGTTCAAGATGCCGGACACGTCGAGCGCCACCACCCCGCCGTTGTAGAACGCCGCATAGAGGATCTGCTTGGCCTCGTCCATCCAGAAATTGTGGACGCCGGCGCCCGGGATCCGGAGCGAGGCCACTTCGCGGGGGGCGGTCAGGTCGGACACGTCGACGACATGGAGGTCGCCGGCGGAGGTATCGATCAGCCGGGCCGGGCCTTCCTGCCCGATGAAGAGATAGCGCTTCTCGCCGGATACCGGGTTGTGGAACCACCAGGCATTGTGGACCGCCGGACCGCCCGGCACATCGTTGGCGCTGGTCACGAGCCGGCTGATTTCGACCGGGTTCGACGGCGACCCGCCTTTCCGGCCGTTCCCGACGTCGAAGATGACCACACCGGTATTCCAGGCGCAGACGAAGGCGATGCCGTCCCGGACGAAGGTGTCGTGAATGCCGTACTCCGGCGGGATCGGCACCTCGCCGACTAGCCTCGGCGCGACGGGCGTGGGCGGCGGCGGCGGCGGAACCGGTTCGCTAGTGCAGGCGACGGTTGCCGCGAGAAGGCAGGTGATCGTTCTCATGGGTCTCCACCATAACACCGAACACCGGGGCCCGCCCTGACGGATCAGGCGCCGTCGCCGCCCTGGCTCTCGGGACGAGTCGTGGCGGAGGCTTTGAGGAAATCGGCGTTCATCCTGGCAATGGTCCAGACCCCGATTTCTTTTGGACACGCCTCTGAGCACTCGCCGAAATTGGTGCAGCCCCCGAAGCCCTCGAGATCCATCCGCCCGACCATCGCGAGGGCCCGGCGGTATCGCTCAGGCTGTCCCTGCGGGAGCAACCCCAAATGGCTGACCTTGGCGGCCGTGAACAACATGGCGCTGGCGTTCGGACAGGCGGCGACGCAGGCTCCACACCCGATGCACTGGGCCGCGTCCATGGCCCGGTCGGCCAGGTCCTTCGGCACCGGCACCGCGTTGGCGTCGGGCGCGTTGCCGGTTGCGATGCTGACGAATCCGCCGGCCTGGATGATCCGGTCGAATGCGCTCCGGTCCACCGACAGATCCCGGAGGACCGGAAACGCCCGGGCCCGGAACGGCTCGACCGTAATCGTGTCGCCGTCGTGGAACGACCGCATATGGAGTTGGCAGGTGGTGGTGGCCTTGTGGGGCCCGTGCGGGATGCCGTCGATGACCATGGCGCAACTGCCGCAGATTCCTTCCCGGCAGTCGTGATCGAACGCCACCGGTTCGGTGCCCTTGGCAATCAAATCCTCGTTGACGACGTCCATCATCTCGAGGAACGACATCTCGGGGCTGACGGCGTCGGCCTGGTAGGTTTCGAACCGGCCGGCCGCCGTTGGCCCGGCTTGCCGCCAGACTCGGAGCGTGATCTTCATTTGTAGCTTCTCGTGGCGAGCTTCACATTGTCGAACTGGAGCCGCTCCTGGTGCATCACCGGCGTCTTGGTGTCACCCTGGTACTCCCAAGCCGCCACGTAGCAGAATCCCTCGTCGTCACGCTTTGCCTCACCGTCCGGGGTCTGGTACTCGGTCCGGAAATGCCCGCCGCATGATTCGTCCCGGTGGAGCGCGTCCCGGCACATCAGCTCGCCGAACTCGAGGAAGTCCGCGACTCGGCCGGCCTTCTCGAGCGACTGATTCATTTCCTCGCCCTGGCCCAGGACCCGGACCGAGGACCAGAACTCCGCCCGGAGTCCCGGGATCAGGTCGATGGCCGCCCGGAGGCCCTCCGCGGACCGTTCCATGCCGCAGTGGTCCCACATGATCTTGCCGAGTTCCCGGTGGAACGAATCGACGCTCCGCCCGCCGTTCACCGAGAGCAACCGCCGGGTTCGCTCGGTGACCTCCGCCACGGTGGCGGCGGCTCCGGCAATGGCGGCTGGGCCGGCGCCGGGTTTGACCTGGGCCAGATAGTTGCCGATGGTGTACGGGATCACGAAATACCCGTCGGCCAGCCCCTGCATCAGGGCGCTCGCGCCGAGCCGGTTGGCGCCGTGGTCGGAAAAGTTGGCCTCGCCTAACACGAACAGCCCGGGAATCGTGCTCATCAGGTTGTAGTCGACCCAGAGCCCGCCCATCGTGTAATGGACCGCCGGGAAGATCCGCATCGGGAGCCGGTACGGGTTCTCGCCGGTGATCCGTTCATACATATCGAACAAGTTGCCGTAGCGTTCCCGGATCTTGGGCTCGCCCAAGCGCTTGATGGCGTCGGCAAAGTCGAGATAGACGCCGAGCCCGGTCTCCCCGACCCCCCGGCCCTCGTCGCAGGCCTCCTTGGCGGCCCGAGAGGCAATGTCTCGGGGCGAGAGGTTGCCGAAGCTCGGATATTTCCGCTCGAGGTAGTAGTCGCGCTCGGCCTCGGGAATGTCCGCCGGGGTCCGTTTGTCGCCCGGGGTTTTGGGAACCCAGACTCGGCCGTCGTTGCGGAGTGATTCGCTCATCAGGGTGAGCTTGGACTGATAGTCGCCGCTCATCGGGATGCAGGTCGGGTGAATCTGGGTGTAGCATGGATTGGCGAAGGCCGCGCCGCGTTTGTAGGCGCGGTACGTGGCACTGACGTTGCAACCCCTGGCGTTGGTCGAGAGGTAGAAGACGTTGCCATAGCCGCCGGTGGCGAGGATCACCGCATCGGCCAAATGGGACTCGATGGCCCCGGTCACCAAGTCACGGGTGACGATGCCGGTGGCGCGCCCGTCGGTCACGATCAGATCGAGCATCTCGGTCCGGGGCACCATGGTGACCGATCCGGCGGCAATCTGCCGTTCGAGCGCACTGTAGGCGCCTAACAGTAGCTGCTGGCCGGTCTGGCCTCGGGCATAGAACGTCCGGGACACTTGGGCGCCGCCGAACGACCGGTTGGACAAGAGCCCCCCGTACTCCCGCGCGAACGGAACGCCTTGGGCCACGCACTGGTCGATGATGTCGGTCGACACCTGGGCCAGCCGGTAGACGTTGGCTTCGCGGGCCCGGAAGTCCCCGCCCTTGATGGTGTCGTAGAACAGCCGGTAAACGCTGTCGCCGTCGTTCTGGTAGTTCTTGGAGGCGTTGATCCCGCCCTGGGCCGCAATACTATGGGCCCGTCGGGGCGAATCCTGGAAACAGAAGCAGCGGACCTGGTAGCCCAATTCGCCGAGCGAGGCGGCCGCCGAGGCGCCGGCCAACCCGGAACCGACGACGATGACGCTGTATTTCCGCTTGTTGGCCGGGCTGACCAGCTTCAAGTCGAACTTGTGGCGGTCCCACTTCTGCTCCAGCGGACCGGCCGGAATCCGGGCGTTGAGTTCCATGAGTTACCGAACCAATCCGAAGAGCACACCCAGCGGAATCGACACGAAGCCGAGGGGAATGAAGACCGAGATGAACCAGGCTAGCCGGAGCCGGACGCCGTTGACGTTCGGGTGATTGGCACCGAGGGTTTGGAACATGCTCCAGATCCCGTGGTGGAGATGCAGAGCCAGCGCCGCCATGGACACGAGGTAGAACAGGGCCACCCAGACCACCGAAAAGCTCCGAACCACGTTCTCGTAGGGTTCGCCCTTGACGAACAAAGACGGGAGAATGGTGCCGGTCGTGAAATGGAGGATATGGAAGACGACGAACGTGGCCAGCAGCAGCCCTCCGATCCGCATTAGGCGGGCCGCGAGGGTCGAGACCTGGGGCCTGAGCTTGGCGTACCGCTCCGGCCGGGCCGCTCTGGCCCGACGGGAAAGCGTCAGGGCGGCGTGGACGTGGAACACCAACGCCACCAGGACCACGGCCCGAGTGCCCCAGACCAGCGCCGGATAGCTCTGGAGCAGCGCGGCATACCCGTTCATGGCGGCCGCACCGCGATGCACCAGCAAGTTCCCGATCATGTGGATCGTGATGAAGCCGACCAGCACGATGCCGGTAGCCGCCATGACGACCTTCCGTCCAATGGTCGAGGCGTAGAACCGGACCAGCCAGCTGCCAGCCGGTCCCGCCGCCGGGACCGAGGGGGCCGACATCAGGCCCCGACCGCCGCCTGCATCGAACGAACCCCCTCGGCGGAGGTGTGCAGATCCTTCTTCTCTTGGTCCGTCAGGGTGACCTCAATGATCTGTTCGAGGCCGTTCTTCCCAAGCTTGCACGGGACGCCGCAGAAGACGTCCTTGAGGCCGTATTCCCCGGTGAGCCAGACCGCGCAGGGGAGGATCCGCTTCTTATCGAGCACGATGGCTTCGACCATCTGGACGGCAGCCGCGCTCGGGGCATAGTACGCCGAACCGGTCTTCAGGTGCGCCACGATCTCGGCCCCCCCGTTCCGGGTCCGGGTCACGATCGCGGCCAACTTGTCCTCGGCCAGGAGCTGCCGAACCGGGATGCCGGAAACCGTAGTATACGACACCAGCGGAACCATCGTGTCGCCGTGGCCGCCCAAGACCATGGCTTGGATGTCTTCGACGGACACGTCCATGGCCTCGGCCAGGAACATCCGGTAGCGAGCGGTGTCCAGTACACCGGCCATCCCGATGACTCGTTCGCGGGGAAACCCGCTGGCTTTCATGGCCACGTAGCACATCACGTCGAGGGGATTGGAGACCACGATGATGATCGACTTCGGAGCGACCCGGGCAATTTCCTTGGACACGGTGGAGACGATGCCGGCGTTGGTCTTGACCAAGTCATCCCGGCTCATGCCGGGCTTCCGCGCGATGCCGGCGGTGACGACGAAGATCTCGGAGCCGGCCGCGAGGTCGTAGCTGTTGGTGCCGACGATCCGGGTGTCGTAGCCCTCGATCGGCCCAGACTGCCATTGATCGAGACCCTTGCCCTGGGGAACGCCCTCGACGACGTCGACCATGACGATGGTGCGGGCCAGGTTCTTTTCGGCGAGGCGCTGGGCGGCCGTTGCGCCGACATTGCCGGCCCCGACGACGGTGATCTTGTTGAGCATAGGAGGGCTATCGGTCCAAAGGGTCAGGGTTGAGATGAGAAAAAGGCCCGTGCGGATGAACGATCCGGACGGGCAAAAATCTAGCGAGGCGAGCCGGTTAGGCCAAGCTAGTGGCGATCGGCCTCGGCGGTGGCGTCGAGGTTGAAACGGGGGACTTGGGCCAGGAACCGGGTGCCGTCGTCGCGGAGGAACTCGTAGTGCCCTTCCATGAACCCTGAAGGACTCTTGAGAATGCAGTAACTCTGGTACTCGTGGGTCCGGCCGGGCTCGATCCGGGGCTGTTCGCCGACGACCCCGTCGCCTTTGACTTCGTGATCTTCGCCGAGTCCGACGGAGTCGTGGATCCGCCAGAGCCGGGTGAGCAGCTTGGCGGGGGCGGCGCCGACGTTTTCGATCCGGATCGAATAGGCGAACACGAAGTGGCCGAGCGACGGGCGGGACTGCCCGGGCAGGAACGTGGGTCGCACGGTGATGCGAATCCCGTCGGTCAGGCGATAGTAGAACGGGGGCATGGTCGCTTTGGCGGAGTCCGGTGGCCGATCATGACAAACGTAACGTACGCCGATCCAGGTCGATTCACCAACCCCCTGCCCCGTCTGATCAACTTCCCGCGGGCGCGGGAGCCGTGCAAAGATCGCGCGCGAATGTGAGTTGGCGAGCGCGGGCGGCCTGCGACCGGTGGGACATGTCATCGTTGGTCCGGCCCTGAGCGGCGGCCGAGGGGCGCGGATGGGTCGGCCCGGCGTGGCTTGGCCCGAACCGGTCTAAGACGTTATGCAGCCGAGTCTGCACCAATAGTCTGTCATTCCGGGGGATTAGGCTGCGGGTCCGGCAGTCTTTGGAGGCCGGCCGGAGGCGGACCGTAAAGGCTAAGGTCTTGACAGGGGCTGGCTTCGACCGATCTTACGTGGGCGCGTTGGTAAGGGATTAGGCTGCAAAGCCCCTCGTGCAACACAATACTAGTTACGCAACATCCCACCACGAACAATTGAAGGGAACGACCCTTCCGGCAGCGATCCCAACCGGGTTCGGTCGGCCGTCATCCGATCGTGCTTCGCCCGGGCGCCATCGCGGCATCAGCTCGCCGGGCCGGGGCGCCATCGGTGCCCCAATGGTCCGGCGGCCGTGGTTCGGGGCGGTCGCCGACGGCAGTTGCCAGGCGAGCCACCGACGCCTCGCGGGGGCCGCAGCGACCGCCCCCGTCCGCCGCGCCGTTCGAGCGGCGCCGGACCGCTCCGCCGCGATCAGCGTCAACGGCCCGGCGAGCCGGGGGTTCGGCTGTGGGCTCGGCCGGCCAGCTGGGTTCGTCGTCGCGGGGTTCCGCTCCACTCCAGCGCTCCGCTCCCGGGCTGTTGCCTAACACGTGGTTGCAGGCGGACAGGCGCCCCGGGCTCCAGTTTGACAAGCCGCGGCCGCGCCCCGATCTTAGTGGAGGATGGCGCGGCCGCTTGGCTCCGCGCGGCGCCCGCCGCTGAACCAC
>JANMHX010000323.1:0-8513 GCA_031375485.1 Gemmatimonadota bacterium
GGCCGTACAACCGCCCGACCGTTCTGACGAGCCAATTCCGGAGCCGCTCGGCGGCCCGAATTGGGCCGCGGCTGACGGTGGCCGTCCGGACGACCAGCACACCGCGGGCCGGACCGAGCCCGCCCGGCCACGGATTCCACCGACCCTCCAGACGGACGACTTCCCCGGCCCAAAGGGTGTCGGCCCCGGCACTCAGACGAATCAGGATCGATCCGGCGCAACCGCCCGCCGGCCGAAACCCGGCGGGCTGGCCCGGAATCGCGGGCTCGGCCATCCGTCCTGTCAGATCGAGTTGGCCGGCCGGCAACGCGGCATTGCAGCCGGCCCGGTCCTGCCGCTTGGCCAGCCACCCGTGTCCGACGCCGAGGACCAGGACGACCGCGAGCGCCCGACCCCGTGGCCATGTGGCGGCGCCACCGAGGGCCGCCATGACGGCACCGCCCGCCACCAGACCCCCGGCGAGGCCGGCGGCAATACCGGCGCCGAAACCGACGAGCCCGATCAGGGCAGGCGATGGAACGCGAACGGGGGACACGGCATACCATGCCGCATCCCCCGCCGAACCAACTAACCGTTATTCGTCAGTATGGAGCGAAACGCCCCCGACCCCCCTCAAACACTCGCCGACGCCGTCCCGCACCGGGGTGAGAGGGCCACCCGCCGAAATCCGTCCATCAGGGCGACGTCGATCGAGGCTCGTCCCTGATGTTTGTCGAGACTCACCTCCGTCACGACCGTACCCTCGAGCGTGGCAACGTACCGGGGGGGCAGCCGGTTCAACGCGTAGACGATGACATCCGCCCGGCACATTTCGCACCCGCAGAACTCCGGGAAATGGGGCCGGAGCGCGTTGTAGGCTTCGACCACATGATCTTCGACCGCATTCTTGAGCTTCATAGAACCGCCATCGCCTGCCTGGTGTGAATGGTGCCAGTGAACGTGGACCCCGTCGTACCGGTCAACCGAACCGTATGGTACTCGCCGATCTGATCCGACCCGACATCGAGCAAGACCATGGAATTGGTCCGGGTCCGCCCGAGCATCCCTCCCCGCTTGGCCGGTTGCTCGACGAGGACTTCGGCGACCTCGCCGACCCGGCTCCAGTTCTTCCGCCGGGTTTGCTGCCGCGCCAAGGCGATCAACCGCCCTAATCGCTCCGAGGCGATCTCGTCGGACACCGGGTCCTTCAGGCGAACGGCCGGCGTCCCCTCCCTCGGAGAGTATCGGAAGGTATACGCATCGTCGAAAGCCACGGTCTCGACCAGCGACAGGGTCTCCTGGAACTGGTCCTCGGATTCGCCGGGGAAACCGACGATGATGTCGGTGGAGAACGTGATCGTCGGCATGGCCCGCCGCAGCCGGTCGACCACGTCGAGATACTGCTCCCGGTCATAGCGGCGAAGCATCCGTTTGAGCACCGCGCTCGATCCGCTTTGGACCGGCAGGTGGACATGCTCGCACACCGCCGGCGTCGTGGCCATGGCCTCGATCACCCGATCGGTGAAATCGGTTGGATAGGGGCTGGTAAATCGAATCCGCCGGATCCCGTCGACCGCGCCGACCGCCCGGAGTAAATCGGCGAAGTCATCGGACCCGTGACGGTACGAGTTGACCGTCTGCCCGAGCAACGTGACTTCGGTCTTGCCCTCGGGGACGAGACGCTCGACCTCGCGGACGATGTCCTCGATGCTTCGGCTCCGCTCCGGGCCTCGGGTGTAGGGCACGATGCAGAACGTACATTTGTAGTCACAGCCGCGCTGCACCGTCACGAACGCCGTCGGGCCGTCCGAGCGGGCCGGCGGAACGTCCTCGTAGTGTTCCCACGACCGAAACTCCGTATCGGCCGCCCGCCGGCCGGCGGACGCGTCGTCAATCAACTCGGCCAAATTGCGATACGAATCGGGCCCGATCACCAGATCGAGCTTGGGAACCTGCTCGAGCAAGGTGGAGCCGAGGCGTTGGGCCATGCAGCCGACGACACCGAGCACCGACCCAGGGCGTTTGTGTCGCTGGAGCTCACCGACCCGTCCGACCACCCGCTGTTCGGCGTGGTCCCGGACCGCGCAGGTGTTGACCAACATGACGTCCGCCAGGGCCGGGTCCTCGACCCGGGTGTACCCATGAGCGGCCAAGACCCCGAACATGAGTTCGGTGTCCGCCACATTCATTTGGCAGCCATAGGTCTCGATGTAGGCCCGCTTCATCGATCAGGGCCGGATCGAGAAGCCGACCGTAACCACCGTCGCTCGCTCCGTGTAGCCGGCCCCGTCCGAGCGCCAGAGTTGTTGCAGCGCAAAGTCAAACCCGCCTTGGCCGCGAGTGAAGCGAACGGCCGTGCCGGCTGAAATGCCGAACTCGTGAGGCTGGCGCCCGATCCGGACCGGGAACGGCAAGGTCGCGTAGAACCCGCCGAGTCGCCAGGGCCGATGACCCGGGTTCTTCGGATCGCGGAGGATTTCGATGCCGCCCGCCACCTCGTAGGCGTTGTCGGCTCCGACGCCGCCCTGGGCGCGGATGTCCGCGTCGGAGGCCCGCCACCGTTTGGCCCCGTAGCTCGCGGCAAGCCCGACCTTCAGACTCGGCTGCCAGCGGGCGCCGACGCTATAGCTGGTCGGCAGGTCGGTCCGGGCAATCCGGGTGGTGTCACGGTCAATGTCGAGATGCCCGTCGGTCCGGAACATCCCCGCGAGCGTCAATCGCGGCGCGACGCGGAGCGAGGCGCCGGCGGAAATCCCGAGGCCGAGGTAGGACAGGGTCGAACGCTCTGACGCCGTGGCGTACGCCGTATCAGAAAAGGTCCGGCGGTTTTCGAGCCGGTTGGACCCGGTGATGGCATGGAGGCCCAGACCGAGGTGTAAGGCAGACGTGGCCCGCCAGCCGCCGGCCAGCCGAAGGTCCGAAAGGCCCCCTCGTGAAATCAACGTATCGAAGACCCCAACCGGGACCCCGCGGAGACTGATCGTGTCGACGGTGCCTAACGCAAAATTGCGGTCGGTGTACCCCGACATGCTGATCGCCGCCCCGAAGCGGGTGCCGCCAATCGGTCCCACCGCGAGAATCTGCGGGAACCGGTTGTCCTTGCCGGACGACGAGCCGAACGGGTTCGTCGACCGCCGGAAGTTCTGGGCGCTCGAGAACAGCGACGCGAACTGGATCGCCGATGCGGGCGCCGCCGGATTGAGGCTCGATTCGAGGTCGAACAATCCGAAGGCGCCACCGGTGGCAATGGCCCGTGGCGACAGCGGCCGAACCGGGATGCCGAGGCCTCGGACCCCGAATTGGGACGACTGGCCCTGGACGCTCGCCGGGGCCGCGAACAGCGCGAGACCGAACAGCACAGCCTTCCTCATGCTACGGCCTCCCTGGGCGGGTCGGCAGCCCGTAGGTCAATCGGAGTCTTGGCTGACCGGTCGGCGACCGAGTCGAGTAGAACACGGGCTGCATGAACCCACCGCCGAGCGGCTCATCCTGATGGGCGACGAACACGACCGACGGGGGACCGCCAGTCGCTTGCCATTGGGCCACCAGCGAGAACATGTCGATCTGGGTTGCGTTCGTCGTACCCTGGCCCAAGCCGCCTTTGACCAAGAGACCGGCCGCCCCGAGCGGCGGGGATTTGGCGCCGAGATCCGCCGCCACGCCTCGAACCACGATCGAGTCCCCGGCGGGATTGTTCGGCAGGCCGTCGAGCCGGGCGGCTGGGGTGAGCTCGAGCGTGGCTCGGAGGATCTGCGACGAATCCAGAATGAACCGCGGAATCGCAAACCGGATGATCGATCGGCCGGCTTGCGGGCCCCCGATGTAGAGCAGGTCGGCGCTGGCCCCGACCGCCAGGTCGCGATTACCCACGTACCCGAGCTTATCGGCGGCATCCGGGCGCACCGACGTTCGTTGCCGTTGCTTGGCCGTATCACTGACGTCGACCTTGCCCC
The DNA here is from genome assembly GCA_031375485.1 of Gemmatimonadota bacterium. Classification (GTDB taxonomy): domain Bacteria; phylum Gemmatimonadota; class Gemmatimonadetes; order Gemmatimonadales; family GWC2-71-9; genus SHZU01. Next base: position 3,933 of record JANMHX010000323.1, read on the forward strand.
GGGTTTCGAACAACGGCCCGGAGGTGAGCCCCGAGCCGCCGCCTAACCGAATCCCGGTGGGCTTGTCGGCCCGCACGGTGAGGCCCACGGCAAACCGGCCGCTGTCGGCGGCCGGCCCGTCGATCAGCGTCAGGCGGGGACCGACAAACAGGGCCTCGACTTTGCCGAGTTTGAGGGTGTCCGCCACCGCGATACTGTCGAACGGCGGCGCCTGGGCGATCAGCGATTGGAGTGAATCGAACGTGAGGGCGGTATCCACCGTGATTGGGACCCGGTGGAGAAAGAGCTTGAGATTCTTGGCGGTGCTGTCGCGGGCTTGGAGCGAAAACGAGATCGAAATGGTATCGACGATCAGGGCCCGCTGGGTGCCGTCGACTTGGATCGAATCGCGGCGCTGTTTCGGGAACACCAGAAACGACCGGAGCTCGCCGGCCGCCAGGCCGGACGACACGAGGAGCACGGAGCTGGCCGCCTTGGACGCATAGCCAAAGAAGGCGGAGTCGCTTCCGGGCGTCGCGAGAATCACGGTATCCCGGACGATGATCTGCTCCCCGGGGCAGAGGGTCGGGCAGTCACCCGGGGTATTGATGTTTTCCTGACACGCCGCCACGGCGATGACCATCGCCAGGCCGGCGAATAAATTCCTCATGCCAACGACTCCGGCCCGAATGCATCGGGCAATAGATCTCGTATCCGCCACCGTTTGGTCGACGACGGTCCTACCGCCTCCACCACCCAATCCACTCCGAACTCGGCCAGCACTTGCCGGCATGCCCCGCACGGCGCCGCCGGTGGTTCCGTCCCGGTCACGACCACGAGGCGCCGAAACTCCCGAACGCCGGAACTCACCGCCAGCACCACCGCGGCCCGCTCCGCACAGATCGTCAGGCCGTAGGACGCGTTCTCGACGTTGCAGCCGAGGAAGACCTGGCCGTTGGTGCCCTCCAACGCCGCCCCGACTTGAAAGGCCGAATACGGGGCATAGGCCCGCTGCCGGACCGCCCAGGCCTGTTCGACCACCGCATCAGCCAGACCACACCTCCGTCAAAAACGAACGCCCTGCCGCAAGCGGCTGGACTCCCAGGAACTCGGCAATCGTCTGCCCCACGTCGGCGAACGTCGACCGTTCGCCGATCCCGACTGAGCGGACCTTCGGGCCGGCCACGAGCACCGGCACCCGTTCCCGGGAGTGGTCGGTCGAGGGGGTCGTCGGGTCGTTCCCGTGATCGGCCGTAAATATAATCAAATCATCCGGTTGCACGTTCCCCAGAAGCCGGGGGACGGCCTGGTCGAGTTCCTGGAGCCCTTGCAGGAACCCCGGGACGTCGTTCCGGTGACCCCAGGTTTGATCGAACTCGATGACGTTCGCGAAGATCAGCCCACCCGTTGCCACCGTGAGGGCGTCCTCCAACAACCGGTACGCGGCCTCGTTGGTGGCGGTGTGCGTACTCTGGATGCCCCGCCCCGAAAAAAGGTCGTCGACCTTGCCGATCCCGATCCGGGGCACCCCCGCCTGCTCCAGTCGATCGAGCAGGGTCACCCCGCTTGGGGGCAGCGAGAAGTCCCGCCGCCGGGCGGTTCGGACCCACCGACCAGGGCCGCCTTCGAAGGGCCGGGCAATGACACGGGACACGCCCCAAGGCCCCGTACAAAGGGTCCGGGCGGTCTCACAGGCCCGGTACAGTTCCTCGACCGGCACCACACCCTCGTGCGCGGCAATCTGGAGCACACTATCGGCCGAGGTGTACACGATCCAGTGACCGGTGCGGAGGTGCTCCGCTCCGAACGCCTCAATGATTGCCGTGCCTGACGCCGGCCGGTTCGCCAGCACTCCCCGGCCGGTCCGGCTGGCGAACGCCGCCATCAAGGCGGCCGGAAACCCGTCCGGAAACGTTGGAAATGCCCGGTCGAGTACCACACCGGTAAGTTCCCAGTGCCCGGTGGTGCTGTCTTTGCCAGGGCTTGCCGGTTGCGCGGTCCCGTAGGCCGCAGAAACCGCCGCGGTTCCACTCACGCCCGCCAGGGCACCACAGCGTCCGATTCCCAACCGCTCCAACTGGGGCAACTGGAACCCGCCTGGATACCACTGCGGCGCCCGGGCCAGGGCGTTACCCAGGGTATCGCTTCCCGTGTCACCATACTCGGCTTGATCGTGCGCCGGTCCGATCCCGAGACCGTCGAGCACGATCAGCGCCGCCCGTCGGCTCACGCCGAGCCACCACTCTGGACGAAGCGAAACCGAAGCGCCGTCAGGGCATCCGCCAAGAGTTTGGCCTCGTCGGACTCCAGCTGCCCTTGAGTCTTGGTCTCCAGCATGCCTAACGTGTCGATCAAGGTCTGGGCCACTTGCCGCGGGTTGATGCCCGGGACCTTCTCGGCCCCGGGGGGCAGTTGACCGGCCAGGGCACCCTCGGCCTGCTGCGCCAACCCGAATACCAACGTCGCGAAGTGCGGATTCATCCTGCCTCCAAGTAGCGGCGGGCCACTCGGGGTCCGACCGCGGTGAGAAGTTCGTAGCTGATGGTGGCGGCCCGGCCGGCCTGGCGGTCCAGGTCCACCGGGCCGCCGAACACCGTGGCGAGGGCGCCGACGCGGACGGCGCCCGGGGGCGCTACCACCATCGTCATGTCCATCGTAATCCGGCCGGCAATCGGCCACTCCCGCCCGCCGATCGAGACCACGCCGCTGTTGCCTAACGCTCGGTGCAGGCCATCGGCGTATCCGATGGCGAGCGTCGCGACCTCGGCGTCCGCTTCCGCCACATAGGTACCGGCGTAGCTGACCGGGTCACCGGCCCGGATCGGACGCACCGCGACGACCCCAGCCGTCAATTGAGCCACCGGCTCACCCACAAGACGGCCGGCCTGCCCCCCGTACAGAAAGATCCCCGGCCGCACGAGGGTCCCGGCAAACCGCCCGCCCCATTGCCCCGCCCCGCTGTTGGCGGCATGGATCAGCGGCGGCGGGGGGCCGAGGGACGCCACGATCGATTCGAACCGCGACCACTGAAGGGTGGTCGCCGATTCCGAGGCATCCGCCGAGGCAAAGTGAGTAAACACCCCTTCGAACCCGTCCCGCTGCCGGAGCCGCGCCGCCACGGCGGCGAGCACGTCGGCGGCGTGCCAGCGAAACCCCGCCCGCCCCATGCCGGTGTCGATTTCAAGGTGAAAGGGCGCCGCTGACCGTGCGATCCAGGCATCCAGACTTCCGAGATCACCGATCACCGGCCGGACCCCGAGGGCGAGGTAGTCGTCCATCCACGGAGGCCGAAACGGCCAGAACGCGACGATCGGCCGCTCGACCCCGGCCTCCCGGAGCGCCCGGGCCTCGGCCAGCGTGGCCACCCCGAAGCCCCACGGCCCCATCGCCTCGAGGGCGCGGGCCACGGCGACCGCCCCCCGCCCATAGGCGTTGGCCTTGACCATCGGCATGATCGGAACGCCGACCAGGCTCGCGAACCGGCGCGCATTGCGAACCACGGCGGCGAGATTCACCGCAAGCCAAGGCCCCTGTTCTTCCACGTCCCTCTCCCCGCGTGAAACCCGATTGGGTACAATAAGGACCGGGAGACCAAATGCAAGAAAAATCAGCACTGGAACGCGCCATGGCCATGGTGGCCGATCTTCGAGAGCGGTGCGCCTGGGACCGGGTTCAAACTCGGGAAACGCTCCGGCCCTATCTCCTCGAAGAGGTCCACGAACTCGACGCGGCGATCGGCGAGGGCGACCCGGACGGGATTCGGCGCGAGGTCGGGGACTTTCTCCTCCATCTGGCCTGGCAATTCGTCTTGGCCGAGGAACTCGGGGAGTTTACCGCCGATCAGGTCGGGGCCGATGTCGAAACCAAGATGAAGCGACGGCATCCCCATCTGTTCGACTTGGGGCCGAAGGAGCCGTGGGAACTCCTCAAGAAGCGGGAGGGGTCGCGGGGCGTCCTGAAAGGCCTGCCGGCGTCGCTCCCGGACCTGCTACTCGCCTATCGGCTCGGCGAGCGGGCGGCGGCCATCGGGTTCGACTGGCCCGATACCCAGGGCCCCATCGACAAAGTGCGCGAGGAACTCGCGGAGGTCGAAGAAGCCTTAGGCGATGCCGACCGCGCTGCCTTGGACCACGAAATCGGCGACCTGTTGTTCTCCGTGGTGAATCTCGCCCGAAAAGCCGGGGTGGTGCCCGGCCCGGCCTTGGAGCGCGCCAACGCCCGCTTCCGGAGCCGGTTCGAAGGCGTCGAGGAACTCGCCGAGGCGCGCGGCATTGATCCATCGACAGCCGGGCTCAGTGCGCTCGACGAGCTCTGGGACGAGGTCAAGCGGCGGGAACGAGCCGGAGCGTGAGAGTCCCATTGGGATTGGCCACGTTGGCGGCGGCGTGCGCGGGGTCCGCGCCCCCGGCGGCCGTCGAGGTCCGTCCGGCCGTTTGCCGGGCGGTCGACTCAGCGGCCGGGCAATGGCGGGCCGCGATTTTCCTTGATGGGGTCCGGGTCGGCGATCACCTCGCGGCCCGGCGCGAGCAGGACGAGCCGGAAACCTTCGAGCTGACCGATCCCGAGCCGCCCCGGCTTGCCGCGCTCCGGCCCGAGACGATC